>NZ_JBYCKL010000123.1:0-20644 GCF_057473365.1 Halomonas sp. TH-94 | reverse complement strand
CGAATGCGTGATCACGCCTGCGTGCCGCCTCAAGCCGATTCTCAACGAGGCGCTGGGCGCTTTCATGTCAGTATTGGATGGTTACACCCTGGCCGACCTGCTCGGCAAACGACAGCCCCAGCTCGCGCGCCTGATGCAGATACCGACAGGCGCACCATAGATGTGCCAAAATCAATTTGGCTTAGTATCGAAGTCAGGAATCGAGCCGACCCATCAAGGCTCGACCGGCTTCACCGTGACCCAAGCATCAGGAGAAACCCATGAAGAAGCTTACCGCTGCCCTGCTCACCGGCTCCGTTGCCCTGGCGCTTAGCGCCGTGGCCCAGGCAGAGCCCGATGGCGAGGCAATCTACAATCAGGCCTGCATGGCCTGCCACATGACCGGTGCCGCCGGCGCGCCGATCAAGGGCGACGAAGCCGCATGGTCGGAGCGACTGGAGCAGGGCATGGATACCCTCTACGCCCACTCCATCGACGGCATCGGCGCCATGCCCCCCAAGGGTGGCCACATGAACCTGAGCGACGAGGAAGTGAAGGCGGCCGTCGATTTCATGCTCGAGCCGGTACTCTGATCTCCTCACGTTAATCAGCCAGGTGGGCCCGCCCACCTGAGCGGCGGGGCGCCTGGCCAGGTTGGCGTAGCGCCCCCCGACTTCCCTTCGCAGGACCGTAACGAAGCTTCGTAACAACCTCCACCCGGCTCGCTGCCTCTCGGCGTCAACGGGCCACCCGGCCCCATCATCTCCCTACCCCCTTGGGATTACTCCCTCTGCCTTCACCGGCGTCACTGCGCTCATGACCCATGTCAATTCCAGGGCACTGGTCTACTGGCATCATGGGCAACAGCAGTTAAGTAATATTTTAGATGCCTGTTCGAGCCAACACGCACAGAACTGGCAAACGGTAAGGAACGCTCATGCACACCCGGCGCCGCCCGCTCTTATCTCTGGCTCACCTCTGGCTCTTCGGCCTGCTGATGCTGCTCGGTCTGTCGGCACACGCCTTCGAGCTGTCCCAGGTGAAAGCCGGCTTTCCCGACGCCACTCGCCTGGCCGATACGGAGGGCGAACATGCCGCCAGGGCGGTCTATGCCGGCGACACGCTGCTAGGGTATGCCTTCGAGACCGATGACATCGCACCGATACCGGCCTACTCCGGTAAACCTATCAGCATGCTGGTGGGCATCGACACGCAGGCCCGCATCACCCAGGCCACCATTCTCGGACACGAAGAGCCGATCATGCTGGTGGGCATTCCCGAGCAGCGTCTGGTCGACTATGCCGATGCCCATGCCTCACATCACGTCAACGCGCGGCTGCGGGTCGGCGAGAACCTGGATGCCATCTCCGGTGCCACGGTCACCGTGATCGTGCTCACCGAGACCGTAATGCGCTCCGCCCGCCGGGTGGCTGCCGAACAGGGGCTCATCGAGGATCCGCTGGCCACTCCCCCGGCTGAAGTGCGTTACGACGTGTTCGAGCCGGCCAACTGGGAAACGCTGGTCGGCGACGGCACCATACGCCGTCTGCACCTGACCCACGGCGAGATCGACGAGGCCTTCGTCGGAACCGCAGCCGAAGGCTACGCCAGCGGTCAGGCGGCCGACAGCACCTTCATCGATCTTTACGTCACCTATCTCAACGCGCCGACTGCCGGTCGCAACCTGCTCGGCGACATCGTCTACGAGCAGCTCATGGAGCGACTCGAAGAGGGCGAGCATGCCATCGGGGTCATGGCCAGTGGCGACTACTCCTTCAAGGGCTCCGGCTACGTGCGCGGCGGCATCTTCGATCGCATCGAAGCCTCCCAGGGCAACACCAACATCGCCTTTCAGGACAGTGACCATCGCCGAATCGTGCGCCTGGGTATCGAGGGTGCACCGCGGTTGACCGAGCGCGACATCTTCATCATCCGCAGCGAAGCCGAGTTCGACCCCGGCGAGCCGTGGGAGCTGGGTCTGCTGGTACGCCGCGCAGCCGGCCCGCTGGAAACCGAATTCGTACGCTTCAACGCTCACTACAGCATTCCCGAAGCCTATGTCGAACGCTTCGAGGCGCCCGTGGAAGAGGCGCTGTGGGTGCAGGTGTGGCGCGACCGCACCTTCCAGATCGCGATCCTCGGGGTAGGCCTGACCGTGCTGACTGCCGTGATGCTGTTCCAGGACGTGCTGGTGCGCTACCCAAGGGTGTTCAACCCGCTGCGGGTCGGCTTCCTGGTCTACACCGTGGTATTCATCGGCTGGTACTCACTGGCCCAGCTCTCGGTGGTCAACATCCTGACCTTCGTTCACTCGCTGATGGGCGGCTTCAGCTGGGAGTCGTTCCTCATCGATCCGATGATGTTCATCCTCTGGTCGTTCGTGGCGGTGACGCTGCTGATGTGGGGCCGCGGCGTGTTCTGCGGCTGGCTGTGTCCGTTCGGCGCCATGCAGGAGCTGATCAACAAGGCCGCACGCAAGCTCCGGGTGCCTCAGTTCGAAGTGCCCTTCGCCCTGCATGAGCGGCTGTGGGCGATCAAGTACATCATTCTGCTGGCGCTGTTCGCGGTCTCGCTGCACTCGCTAGGCCAGGCCGAACGCTACGCCGAGGTAGAGCCGTTCAAGACCGCCGTGACCATGCGCTTCCAGCGCGAGTGGGCCTTCCTGGCCTATGCCCTTGGCCTGCTCGCCATCTCGGCCTTCACCCACAAGGCCTACTGCCGCTACATCTGCCCGCTGGGTGCGGGACTTGCGATTCCCGCCCGCCTACGCCTGTTCGACTGGCTCAAGCGCCATCGCGGCAGCTGCGGGACCCCTTGCCAGATCTGCGCCAACGAATGCGAAGTGCAGGCCATCCATCCCGACGGCCGCATCAATGCCAACGAGTGTCACTACTGCCTGGATTGCCAGGTGACCTATCACGACGACCGGCGCTGTCCGCCAATGGTCAAGCGCCGCAAACGCTTCGAGAAGGCCGCTCGCGGCTCCTCCAAGGGCGGTGCCGTGGAAACCTTCCCGGCCGATGCTGCGCAGGGCAGCCAGGCCAAATTGCAGCGCATTCCCACTCTTCAGGAGGAGTGAACCATGAGCGACAAGAACGACCACATCAAGGACCTCAGCCGCCGCAACTTCCTGCGCAACAGCGCAGTGACCGGCGTAGCCGGGGCCAGCCTGGCCGGCGGTTTCGGCGCCGGGGCACTCGTGCGCAGCCGCCCCGCCGAAGCCGCACCGGGGAACGAGCACCACGTCGAGCCGGGTGAGCTGGACGAATACTACGGTTTCTGGAGCGGCGGCCACTCCGGAGAAGTGCGCATTCTGGGCGTACCCTCCATGCGCGAATTGCTGCGCATTCCTGTATTCAACGTCGACAGCGCCACCGGCTGGGGCATCACCAACGAGTCCAAGCGCGTGCTGGGCCCCAACGCCCCGCTGAACGGCGACACCCACCACCCCAAGGTGAGCTATACCGACGCCCGCTACGACGGCCGCTACTGCTTCATCAATGACAAGCTGAACACCCGCGTGGCGCGTATCCGCCTGGATATCATGCGTGCCGACAAGATCGTCACCATTCCCAACGTGCAGTCGATCCACGGCCTGACCCTGCAGCGCGTGCCCAGCACCGAGCGCGTCTTCGCCGCGGGTGAAATGGTGGTGCCGCTGAACAACAACGGCGACTACCTGGACGATCCTTCCGAGTACTGGACCATGATGTCCTGTCTCGATGCCGACACCATGGAGCTCAAGTGGCAGGCGATCGTCGATGGCAACCTCGACAACTGCGACACCGACTACACCGGCCGCTTCGTCGCAGCCTCCTGCTACAACTCGGCTCGCGGCATGACCCTGCCGGAAATGATGGGCCCGGAGCGCGACTGGACGGTGTTCTTCGACGTTCCTGCCATTGAAGCAGCGGTTGCCGCCGGCAACTACACCACCATCGGCGACTCCCAGGTACCCGTGGTCGACGCTCGCGAGCAGGCTCACGAGGGACGCAACACCTTCGCTCTCTACGTGCCGACCCCGCGCAGCCCGCACGGCGTCAACACCATGCCTCCGGAAGGCAAGTACTGCGTCGTCAGCGGCAAGCTGTCGCCCACCTGTACCGTATTCGAGTGGTCCCGCGTGGCCGAGTGGTTCGACGGCGGTCTTTCCGACCCGCGCGACATCGTGGTGGCCGAGCCGGAAGTGGGCCTGGGGCCGCTGCACACCACCTACGACAACCGCGGCAATGCCTACACCTCACTGTTCCTCGACAGCCAGGTGGTGAAGTGGAACGTGGAAGACGCCATCCGCTCCTACAACGGCGAAGAGGTGAACTACATCCGCGACCGCATC
Organism: Halomonas sp. TH-94; assembly: GCF_057473365.1. Lineage (NCBI taxonomy): Bacteria > Pseudomonadati > Pseudomonadota > Gammaproteobacteria > Oceanospirillales > Halomonadaceae > Halomonas > Halomonas sp. TH-94. Next base: position 16,329 of record NZ_JBYCKL010000123.1, on the reverse strand, counting down.
GACGTGCACTACAACATCGGCCATATCAAGGCCTCGCTGGCCTGTAGCCGTGACGTCGACGGCAAGTACCTCACCGCGCTTTGCAAGTTCTCCAAGGACCGCTTCCTGCCGGTAGGCCCGATGCACGCCGAGAACGATCAGCTGATCGACATCACCGGCGAGCAGATGAAGCTGATTCACGACGGCCCGACCTACGCCGAACCCCATGATGCGCTGATGATTCGTGCCGATCAGCTCAACCCGGCGCAGGTCTATACCCGCGACGACCCCTACTTCGCCGAAACCGTGGCCATGGCGCATGCCGATGGCGTCACGCTGGAGACGGACAACAAGGTCATCCGCGACGGCAACAAGGTGCGCGTCTACATGACCTCCGTGGCGCCGAGCTTCGGCACCACCGAGTTCCGGGTCAAGCGAGGCGATGAAGTCACCATCGTGGTCACCAACATGGATACCATCGAGGATGTCAGCCACGGCTTCGCCCTGGTCAACCACGGCATCAACTTCGAGATCCATCCGCAGCAGACCTCCTCGGTGACCTTCGTGGCCGACAAGCCCGGCGTGCACTGGTACTACTGCAGCTGGTTCTGCCATGCCCTGCACATGGAAATGTCAGGCAGGATGCTGGTAGAAGCGTGATGTAACCCGGCCGGCCCTGCGGGGCCGGCTACTGTCCTACCCGAGGTGACCGTGGTGAAACGTACTCTTTTCTCTTTGCTGGGCGGCTGCGGCCTGCTGTTGATGGCAACCTTTGCCTTCGGCGAGCTGCGCATCGAGCCTGGCGACGGTCCTCTCCAAGCTCATATCGATACTGCCGCGCCCGGCAGCGAGCTGACGCTCGCTGCGGGAGTCCATACCGGCGGTATCCAGATCGACAAGCCCTTGACCCTGCGCGGCGAGCCCGGCGCCATTCTCGACGGCAAGGGTAGCGGCGACGTGATACGCGTACGCGCCGAAGACGTGCGCATCGAAGGGCTGACCCTGCGCAACTCCGGCTTCAACCTGACCGACATGAACGCCGGCATTCACGCCGAGCGCGATGCCCACCGCATCCACGTCGAGAACAACGTGATGGAGAACGTGGCCTTCGGCGTCTGGCTGTGGCATCTGGAGGCACCCAGCGTGATCGGCAACCGTATCGCCGGCAACACCAGCGTCCGTTCACAGGACCGCGGCGACGCCATCCGCCTTTACAACATCACCGGCGGCACCGTTGCCGACAACGACGTGCGCGACTCGCGCGACGCCATCTACGTCGATACCAGCCGCGACCTGGTGTTTCGCAACAACCGTCTGCGCGACTCGCGCTTCGGCATTCATTACATGTTCACCCACGGCGGCAAGATCGTGGGCAACCATACCAGCGGTACTCGCGCCGGCTATGCGCTGATGATGTCCCGCGACCTCGAAGTGGTGAACAACCGTTCCGAGCGCGACATGAATTACGGCATCCTGATGAACTACGTCAACTACAGCACCATTGCCGGCAATGACATCAGCGGCATCACCGCCTGGCACGGCCCCGGCGGCAGCGAGCACGGCGTCACGCTCGGCGCCGAGGGCAAGGCGCTGTTCATCTACAACTCCCAGAGCAACGAGATCCACGGCAACCGCCTGGCCGACAGCGAACTCGGCATTCACCTCACCGCCGGCTCGGAGAACAATCGGCTCTACGCCAACGCCTTCATCAACAATCGCCAGCAGGTGATGTACGTGGCCACCCGCTCTCAGGAGTGGTCCCGCGATGGCCGCGGCAACTACTGGAGCGACTATCTGGGCTGGGACCTGGACGGCGACGGGGTCGGCGATACGGCCTACGAGCCCAACGATGCCGTCGACCGCCTGCTGTGGCGTCACCCCGAGGCGCGCCTGCTGCTGCACAGCCCGGCCGTGGTCGCGCTACGCTGGGTACAGCGCCAGTTTCCCATCTTCCGCGCCCAGGGCGTGCAGGACAGCGCCCCATTGATGCACGCCCCCGACCTTGGAGAAGCCCAATCATGAATCCGGTAATCGAATGTCACGGGCTGACCAAGCGCCATGGCGATCTGACCCGCCTTGACGCTCTCGACCTCACCGTCCAGGAGGGCGAAGTGCTGGCCCTGCTGGGACACAACGGCGCCGGCAAGACCACCACCATGAAGCTGATCCTGGGGCTGATCTCGCCCAGCGCGGGCTCGCTTGCCGTGCTCGGCGGTGCCCCCGACGGACCCCATGCCGAGACGCTGCGCCGCCATCTGGGCTACCTGCCCGAGAACGTCAGCTTCTACGAACAGCTCACCGGCCGTGAGGTCCTTGCCTACTTTGCTCGCCTCAAGCGCACCGATCGCCGCCAGGTCGATGAGCTGCTCGAGAAGGTCGGCCTGGGCCAGGCTGCCAAGCGCCGGGTGAAGACCTATTCCAAAGGCATGCGCCAGCGCCTCGGTCTGGCCCAGGCGCTGCTGGGCGAGCCCCGCCTGCTGCTGCTCGACGAGCCCACCACCGGGCTCGATCCCGCCGCCACCCGAGACTTCTACGAAACCGTACGCGAGCTGCGCGAACGCGGCTGCACCGTGCTGCTCTCTTCCCACGTACTGCCCGGCGTGGAGCCTTACATCGACCGCGCACTGATTCTCGGTGCCGGGCGACGCCTGGCGCTGGGCAGCCTCGAGGAGCTGCGTCACGAGGCTGCCCTGCCGCTGACCATTCGCGCCAAGGGTCGCTGGCCCGGCGTCGACTGGTCCCGCGGCTGGGACGACGCGCGCATCGCACCGCGCCACCTCAACGGTTCCGCCCTCGAGCTCGGCGTACACCCCTCGGCCAAGATGAGCGCGCTGCGTCGGCTGACCGATACACCCGGGGTCGAAGACATCGACGTGCTGCCACCGACGCTCGAACATCTGTACGCCCATTTTTCGGCGCCCGTGGCAGCGACCTCCTTCAATTCCGACAAGCGAGACGCCCCATGAACACGACACTCATCGTCGCCCGCAAGGAGTTCCAGGACGGTCTGCGCAACCGCTGGGTGCTGGCTATTGCCCTGATTCTGGCTGCCCTGGCCGTCGGTATCGCCTGGTTCGGCGCCGCTGCCAGCGGCGGCATGGGCTTCACCTCGCTGGCCACCACGGTGGTCAGCCTGTCGACGCTGGCGGTATTCCTGATTCCGCTGATCGCGCTGCTGCTGGCGTACGACGCCGTGGTCGGCGAGCAGGAGTCGGGTACGCTACTGCTGCTGCTCACTTATCCGCTGAGCCGCACTTCTCTGCTGCTCGGCAAGTTTCTCGGCCACGGCCTGATTCTGGGCGCCGCCACCGCGCTGGGCTTCGGTATTGCCGGCGTGGTGATCGCCATCGGCGCCGATGGCGTGACGCTCGGCGACCTGGTGGCAAGCCTCGGCCTGTTGATCGTCAGCAGTATTCTGCTGGGCTGGGTGTTCATCGCCTTCGCCTACCTGATCAGCGTGTGGGTCACCGAAAAGGCGCGCGCCGCCGGACTGGCGCTGGGCGTGTGGTTTCTGTTCGTGCTGGTGTTCGATCTGGGGCTGCTGGCGCTGCTGGTGAGCGTGCAGAGCGGCGGCGACTGGCTGCCGTGGCTGCTGCTGCTCAACCCCACCGACGGCTTCCGCCTGATCAACATGGTGGGCTTCGAGTCGGCCCAGGCCTACACCGGCGTCACCGCCATTGCCCAGAACAGCGCCTTCCATGCCGGCTGGCTGATGCTGGTGCTGGTTGGCTGGATCGTCGCCCCGCTGGGGCTGGCCATATTGCGCTTCCGTCACCATTCGGCCTGAGAGGCCCACCGGAGATCATCAGATGATTCGCGCCACTCTTGCCGCTCGCACGATTGCCTTCACTGCGGCCCTGCTGCTGGCAGGCTGCGGCGGCAGTGAAGACCAACCACTGGCCCCGGCCCAGCCCATCACCGACGGCGACAGCTGCCACGTGTGCGGCATGCTGATCAGCGACTTGCCCGGCCCCAAGGGGCAGGTCTACCTGAGCCGGGACGATGCCGTGCGCAAGTTCTGTTCCACCACCGACATGTTCGCCTTCCTGCTGCAGCCCGAGAACGAGAACCGACTGAGCCACGCCTGGGTTCATGACGTTGCCGTGACGCCCTGGAGCCAGCCGGCCGATGATGCCTTCATCCTGGCCAGCGAAGCCTGGTACGTGGCGGGTCACGACCGGCGTGGCGCCATGGGGCATACTCTGGCATCGTTCAGGGAGCGCCATCATGCCGACGCCTTCCGCGAGACCCACGGGGGGGATGTGCTAGCCTTCAGCGATATCGACCTGGAGCTGCTGACGGAACTCGCCCGAGCGGATGCCAGCATGCAGCACAACGGCGGCATGCCCGGTCATGAAGGCCATGACAACGGTATGCATGGCCATGGCGGGCATGGAGGCGCCATGCACGGTCACTGATGCGTCCTGCTTGGGGGAGAGTCTCATGTCGTTGAAGCTTGCCGTGTCCGCTATCGGCGCCCTGTTGATTTCGCTGAGCCCGGCCGCCTGGTCGGCAGAGACTTCCCCTGCACCGCTTGAAGGCGACCCCGAACGGGGCGCCGAGATGGCCAAGCTGTGCACCAGCTGTCACGGCCATCAGGGCCGCAGCGTGACCTCGCGCTACCCGAGCATCGCCGGCATGGACGAAGCGCACTTCATCGAAGGCATGCAGGCCCTGCGCGCCGGTGAACGCGGCCACCTGATGGCCAGCATGACCCGTGGCCTGAGCGACCAGGACATCGCCGACCTGGCGGCCTACTACGCCCGGCTCGAACCACGACCCTGGGGCGAGGCCGGCGCCGAAAGCGAGCCATGAGGCTGCCTCACCGCTCGCTCTGACAACGGGGTCGGCGCAGCGCTCTACGAGTGCTACCATCCCAGGCCTGTCGATCAGGAACACCAACATGACCCGACCCTCTCGGCCGCACGCCGCGCGCCAGCTGCTCTGCTGCCTTCTGCCGGCCGCCCTGCTGTCGGCTAGCCCGGCGCTGGCCACCAATTACAATGTCAGCGACATCGAAGCGCATGAAAACTGGCACTCTCTCTCCTTGTCACTGGGGGATGAGCGTCACTTCCGGGCCCTGGAGCAACACAGCTACAGCGACTCCATTCTCAGCGTGAACTACACCCCCGGCGTGTGCGACCTGCCCTGGCTGGAAGTGCGTGTCGAGCTCGAGGAGCTCCAGTCGGAGAGCCGTGTGGCCAACCTGGTGCCCGGTGACCTGCGGGTCGACTACGCCACCATCCACAGCGGGGCTGCGGAGTTCGTCACCCAGCGTGGCGACCGCGGCTTCTATGTCAACTTCTACCTCGATGAACTCGATCTGCTGATCGACGAGATGCGCGACGGCGAAACACTGCGACTGCGCTTCGACCGCGGCGAGGAGGATTACTGGTTCATGAGCTTCGACCTGGCAGGTGCCGCCGAAGCCATCGCCCGGGTCGAGCGACTGTGCGAGGCGGCAAGCTGATGGCGACGCTGCTGTTTCGGCTGGCCAACGTATCCGAGGAAGAAGCCTGGGAAGTGCGTCGATTGCTCGACGAGCACGGCTTCGATACTTACGAAACCCACGCCGGCTTCTGGCGGCTGGGGGTCGACGCCATCTGGCTACGTGACGAGGCGCAACGGGAAGCGGCACGAGAAGTGCTCGACCGTTATCAGGCCGAGCGACAGGAGCGGGTACAACAGGAGTACGCGGACCGGATCGAACGCGGCCAGGTGCCGAGCCTATGGCAACGTCTTCTTCATCACCCCGTTCGAACGCTGCTGGTGAGTCTGGCCGTCATCGCCATCCTGGCATTGACGCTGTTGCCTTTTCTGGGCCTGATCTAGGCCACCGTCTGACACGACAAGCCGCCGCCCGAAGGCGACGGCATGCGCAAGCCGATTCCTTTCAGCGCAGCAGTCGGGTATCGAGATACTCCACCGAGAGGTAGTCGTCGAAGGCCCAAAGACGCACGAAACGTCCGCGCTCCTGCTGCTCACTCTCGGCTCCGCCCCAGATCGAAAGGCTGCTCGGCTCTTCCGGCATGCCTTCCTTGAGCTGCTCGAACCACCATTCGGTCATCTCCTCTGCCCAGGGCTGGCCGTATCGTGCAACAAGCTGCTCCTTCACGACCGCGTGATCTTCCACGTTGGGATGAAACGTCACCACCAGGGCCAACCGATCGCTGCCTGCCGGGAACACATAGCGCACGTCGGTGACAGTGCCATCGGAATCCTGAAGCTCACCGTCGATGAGGAGATCGTTTTCCGTGGTTTCCAGCGTCTCGACATTGGTGATCCCGTCGCTCTCGAGATGCGTCAGAACCGTCTCGGACGACATGCCGAACTCGGCGCTGCGATAGCCCGTAATGTCTTCCGCCGCGGCGACGGCACTTGCCGCGGACAAGACCAGCGCCGTCAGCAGTCCGCCGAATAACGCTGCGGGTTGAGTGGTCATCGCCATGCGAACTCCTCTTGGGCCGCAAGGCCCATCGTCTAGTTGTCTTCCTCGTCACCCACGACACGGATCACACCCACCATCCCCCGGTTCTCGTGGGGCTGGCAGTAATACTCGAAGGTACCCTCCTCGTCGAACGTACGCTCCCAGCTCTCCTCTGGGAAGAGACGCCCGGAAGCGATCTCCTCCTCGGGAAAATAGATGTCATGATTGGAGCGCCGCTCGGCATTGACCCAACGCACCGTGGTGCCGACGCTGACTTCCAGCTCTTCGGGTTCGAAGCGGTTGTTGACCATTTGGATCTCGATGACGTCGCCGTCGGCGGCGGCCTCGACCTGGTCGTTGTCGCTATCGGCCAGAGCCGCCCCGCTCAGTAGCAGGGTGGCCAACAGGCCGGCGCCAAGGGCGGGAAGTCGTTTATGCATTGCCATCGTCTTCTCCTCCGGTGCCGGGCGCGTCACCGTGTGACGCGCGTTGCGTTGATTTCCACCATGTCTTCCTCGAAGTCACCCGGAATCTCGGCGTCGAAGGCCAGGCCATATTGCCAGGAAACATGGTGGAAGCGAGAGGCGGCATAGTCGTCGTGCAGTGCCACGTTGAAGCTGTACTTGCCGTCGGTAGATAGCGGTTTGTCACCCTCCACGCCGGTGCGCAACGCACGGGTCAGATAGGCGGTCCACACTCCGTCCTCTTCCGTTGCGGTCATGACTACCGCTTCGCTTTCGGAGAGATGACGCTGTTCGAGGATATAGCCGCTCTCGGTCAGTTCGGTGCCACTCTTGTATCGAGCTACATCGAGGTACACGCCACCACCCAGCAGTTCGGCGATCTCCGCCTCTTCCTTGAGCTTGTCCCAGCCGCCGCGAGCGGCACCGCGACGACCGCGGATCTCGACCTCGGTACGGCTTTCGGTCAGGTACTTGGTCACACCGTTCATCATGTCGAGACGTGAGGCGAGCTCGCTCTCAGCCAGCGCTTCCGCTTCCGGAGCATCGGGCATGTAGGTGGAGTCGTGGTGGCAGCTCGCCCAGCAACCGCCGCGATCGGCCATGTCCACCCGGTCGTCGGCAAAGCTGACGGTCAGCTTCATGGGATTCTCCGGGTCCATACGCCCGCCATCGACGAAGGGCAGCGGTGCATGCTCGCCGGCTTCCCACTGGAAGCGCATGAACAGGTAGTCGTCGTCGAAGGAGGCCTGCACGGTCATCGGAATGTGGCCGCGCTTGTCGCCCAGATCATAGGTCTCGATCTTCTCGGCGCTGGTGGCCAGCGCACCGATCTGGGCTTCTTCCCCTTGGTGACACCATACGCAGCGGTCGCCGAAGCTGAAGGCACGGCCGCCGCCGTGGGAGCTGCCATCCTGGATCCACTCGATGGAAGCCTGACCGGGCAGGAACAGAGTGACGTCCAGCGCCGGCACGTCGGACCAGTCCAACGTCGCGGCGATGTCGCCCTCGGCCGCCACGGCTTCGCCCAGCTCTTCGGCTTCCAGCGGCATGGCCGGCTCACCGCGCTCCGGCAGGTCGGTGACGGGCTCGTCGTGCTCGAAACGGTAGGCCCACACCGCTGACTCATCCCAATCCTCGGGAAGTTCATGGGCGATGCCTTGGTGACACTCGATGCACGTCTGGCCTTGTTCGAAGGCTCGCGCATGCTCACGGGCTGCACGCGGTGCCTGCTGCTCGAGGTCCATCGCCGACCAATCGTGACAGTTGCGACACTCGCGCGAGTCGGTGCGCAGCATTGAGCGCCATACGTTCTCGGCCAGATGCAGCCGTTTGTCCTCGAATTTCTCCTTGGTATTGATGGTACCCAGCATCCAGTGCCACACCTCGCGGCTGGCCTCGATCTTGCGGATCATCTTGGGCCCCCAGGCGTCCGGCACGTGGCAGTCAGAGCAGGTGGCTCCCACGCCGGTGGCGTTCTGGTAATGGGGGCGATCCAGGTACTCCTCGTGCACCCAGCTCATTTCGTGGCATGCCGTGCTGCAGAACTTCATGCTGTTGGTGGCTTCCATGACGGTGTTGAAACCGCCCCAGAACAGAATGCCGGCAACGAAGAAGATCACGGCGGCACCCAGCGATGCCCCCATGATCGTCATCCTGCGCCAGTTTTTTAGACGCTCCCCCATGATCTCGCTCTCCCCAAAAAGTCATGCCACGTGTCTTGCTTTGTCCTACTGCCATGCCGCCTGGTGATGCTTGGGCTGCCGGCCCCTTCTTCAGCCGTTTCGCTCAGTACCCTGGCTGTGGGAAATGGCTGAAGAAGGGGCCGGAGCGCCCTGAGGCGCTCCGGCAGTCGGCTTAGCCGCGCTCGTACTTCTTCAGACGGTTGTAGACGTTGAACTTACCGGTCGGCGTGTTCAGGTTCTCGATGACATCCTTGACTTCAAGGGTGGCGTCATCGAAGACCACAATGGCGCCGTCATCCTGGTGGCCACGGCCGCGAGCCCAGATGGAGACCCACACCTCGGTGCCGGACTGGTCGTATTCCATATGCACGGCCACGGCGTCATGCTCGACGGGACGGTCGGCAACATGGATCGGTGTCAGCTCACGGGTCTCCTTGTCCATGACCATGATCCACTGGTTGACGTCGGCCTCCGGGTGCATCGCCTGGTCGATCCAGACGTGCGGCGAGTTCGGATGGCTACGCAGGAAGAGCCCCGGACCGTCTGTCTCGACGGTGCCGCAGATCTCCCAGGCATGGTCCGGATGTCCTTCCGGATCGGTGCCCCAGAAGGTCACGAGGCCTTCGCCCAGGTGGGTGGTGCCGGCGACGGGACCACACTCCGGGTCGATCCAGTTGGCGCCAGGGCCCGGGTGCGGGATCTGACCGGTATTGAGCATGCTGACGAGCTTGCGCTCGACGGTATCGATGAATGCCATCTTGTGGCTGAAGTTGGCCGCGATCATGAAGTAGCGACCGGTAGAATCGAAGAAGCCGTCGTGCAGGTACTCGGCAGACGCGATGTGATCGATTCGCAGATTGTCGATGTCGCTGTAGTCGACCTGCCAGACCTGACCGGTCTCCTTGACGTTGACCAGGAAGGACGGCGCATGAGGCGTGTCGTAGAGCGCCGCTACACGGGCCTCGTGGATGTAGTTGCCCTCGGTGTCGTAGCCGCGGGTGGAGACGACCTTGAGCGGCTCCATGGTGTCGGCGTCGGCAATCACGAAGTGCGGGGGCCAGTAGCCGCCGCCGATGACATACTTGTCCGCCCACTCGCCATAGTGGGAAACCGCCACGTCACGGGCATCGATGCCGATGAATACCTCAGCGGTCGCCTGGGGCGGGTCCATCCACAGGTCGATCTTCGTCAGGCGGCCGTCACGGCCCTGGACGTACCAGAAGCGACCGTCGGAACTGGACTTGGCCACGTGTACGGCATAGCCGGTCTCGGCCTCGGTGACGAGTTCCTTGGTGTCGCCGTCGATGATGCCCATGGCGCCACGGTCACGCAGGATGGTGACCATGAAGTTTTCCCAGTTGCGATCGTGCTGGGGCTCGGTCGGCCACTCTTCCTGGGGTACCAGGATTCTCCAGGTGTCACGGATATCGGCAAGCGACATCTCCGGCGGCTCTTCCGGCGTCTGCTGGATGTACTTGGAGATCAGCGTGATCTCGTCTTCATCCAGGATGCCGTCGAAGTTGTTCATGCCCCCTTCGGTTCCCAGCGCGATAATGCTCTCAAGGCGGCGCTGACCCATCTCCTGGGTGTTTTCAGGCAGCAGGTTGGGCCCGGTGGCCCCCTTGCGCAGGGTGCCGTGACAACCGGCACAGCGCTGGAAGTAGATGGCGCTGGCGCGCTCCCTTTCCTCGGCCGTCATTTCCGGGGCCGCTGCCTGGGCGGTGCCCATCATGGCGGCCAGCGGGAAGCTCAGGGCGAAAATCCCCTTGGTCAATGCTCTCTTGTACATAACGTGCCTCGCTTGGTTTCCCCTTCGGGTAGTGGCTGGCGGGTGCCCGGCATGAACTGTTCTTCCCACTGCTGCGCGTCATGTCCTTCAGCCACCCCCCACCTAGCGCCATTAGTAGCAGCTTTGCCTTTCGGCTCACTTGACCACTGTCAATAGATGCATTCGAGAGTTGACTTATGTCAGAAGAGGGGTGAAATAAGGGTCGACCGGCGCTAAACGGCCCGCTTTTGCGGGCCGTGTGGGTAAGAAGAGCGTTAGCGGCAGGGTCGCGCCGTCGCCGTTCGGGGAGCATCCAGCGCGGCACAAGGCAGCACCGTTAGCGGCTCCTCCTCGGCGGTATTGGCAAAGCGTCGCAAGGCAGCGATGTCTTCGACATGCACGCAATTGCGCTCGCAGCTGACGCCGACCTCCTTGAGCCGGGCCATGGCTCGGGAAAAGCTTTCCGGCTTCATGCCCAGCCGACCGGCAATCAGCAGCTTGTCGCAGGGCAGGCAGACGGTAGCCTGATTGGTATCGCAGGGGCACAGCGAGACGATGAAGGCCGCCAGGCGCTGGTAGGTGGGCTGATTGGTGAGCTGGTCGAGCTGACGTACCAGATAGCGCAGCATTCCCGTGAGGTTGGCCAGCAGATTGAGCGCCAGACCGTGGTTGCGCTCCAGAGTGGTCAGGAAGTGGTCGGCGGTGAAGACCAGCAGCCGGGCATCTTCGGCAACCGCGGCATTGACCGGAAACCCCAGGCGATCGAACATGGCCGCCTCGGCAAAGGACTCGCCGCGGGTGAAAAGCCCCACCATGCACTCATTGCCGTCAGGGCTTTCGCGGAACAGCTTGACCCAGCCGCTCAAGACCACATAGAAGCGATCCGCCGGCTCGCCAGCGCTGAACAGCAGCGTGCCGCGACGATAGCTGCGCTCCAGGGCCCCATCGGTCAACAGGGCCAGCGTTTCGTCTCCCAGACCCGAGAACAGTGGCACCTGTCGAACGGCCTGCAGGGCTTCGCGACTCAGCGGCGTTTTCATACGTTTCTCCTTCATGGTAGGCCCCCTCAGCCTTCCGCCGTGGCTTGCGCCACCTGGCTCAGGTTGCCGCGAATCACTTCGGCTTCGGGCGAACCTTCCGGCAGCAGGCCGAGCAGACGCTCCCAGTAGCCACGAGCATGTTCCATTTCGCCTTCCATATAGGCACGCGAGCCGGCCAGCCACAGCCCTTGGACGTGATGGGGGTCGATCTCCAGGGCCCGTTCGAGCAAGCGCCGAGGTTCGCCGGCCAGGCTGCCTTGGCGCTCGGCCATGACATCGGCATAGCGGGTCAGCAGGTCGGGATCGCGGTCGCCGCCATGCTCCATGGCCTCACGGAAGGCACGTTCGGCAGCGTCCAGGTCATCGAGAAAAACGAGGGTGCGGCCCAGCAGCACCCAGCTCTCGAGGTCGTCGGGCTCCTGGGCCAGGCGTCCCTGCAACTGCTGGGCCATGAGCTGGAACTGTCGTCTCAGCTCGGCTTCCGTCGCCTCGGTGGGCACGGCGGCCGCCATCTCCTCGCCGGGCCGCTGGGTGGCGAAGACCTCTTCGGCATGCCCCACCGAGAGGTAGATGCCGATCGCCATGAAGGGCAGCACGGCAATGCTGACAAAGGCGGCAGCGCCCACTGCACGCCGCTCACCACGGCCTTCGGCCCCAAGCTGCTCGTCGGGGTCGACGGCGCCACTATCTAGCAGCTCGCGCTCCAGGTCGGCCACGGCCGTATCGTACTGGCCCTGGGTCAGAGTGCCCGCCATCAGATCCTGTTGCAGTTCGCGTACGCGGTCACGATGCACGTCGGCATTGATCGCGCGCCGCGATGGCAGCGCGTGCCACTGTGGTGTGCGCAACAGCGGGTAGAGCACGAACCCCAGCGCCAAGACGCACAGCAGCAGGGCAAAGAGTAGAAACAGTCCGTTCATCACGTCCTCCGGGATCAGGCGTCGTTGCGCAGCCGCTCTAGTTCGGCTCGCTCCTGCTCGGTGAAATCGGGGCGCTCGATCATGCGTCGTCGTCCGACGATGACGCGCCACCAGACGATGACGCCGCCGAACATGAGCAGGAAGGGGCTGGCCCAGAGTAGAAAGGTGTTGGCCTGCAGCGGCGGCCGGTAGCGCACGTAATCGCCGTAGCGCTGCACCATGAAGTCGACGATGGCGTCGGCATCGTGGCCGGCCAGGGTCATGTCGTAGACCCGGCGGCGCATGTCGGCGGCCAGCTCGGCGTTGGATTCATGTATGGTCTCGCTCTGGCACACCGTGCAGCGAAGCTCGCGCACCAAGGTGTCGTATTGGCGTTTCTGAGCCTCGCTGTCGAACTCGATCGGCTGGCCGATGGCCAAGGCCATGGCGAGGCCGGCGGGCGCCAACCAGGCGATCAGTAGCAAAAGCGTGTATCGGATCATGATTGCGCCACCCTCCTCGCCTCGTTCTTGCGCTGTTCCTCGCGCAGTTTCTCGACCAGCGGCAACACCTCGTCGAGCAGCAGCTGACGCGAAATCGGTCCGATGCGCTTGTAGCGGATCACGCCTTCGGCATCGAGCACGTAGGTTTCCGGCGTGGCATAGACGCCCCAGTCGATGCCGGCGTCTCCACGAGGGTCGAAGGCGATGGTGCGGTAGGGGTTGCCACTGACGCCGAGGTAGCGCAGCGCAGCCTCACGCTCGTCACGGTAGTTGAAGGCATGAATGGGAATGCCGCCGGCGGCCAGCTCCATCAAAAGCGGTTTCTCGGAGCGGCAGGTACTGCACCAGGTAGCCCAGACGTTGACCAGTGCCACCTCGCCGAAGAAGTCCTGCTCGGTAATGACACGCTCGGCATCCTCCAGCGCTTCCAGGGTAAAGGCCGGCGCCGGCTTGCCCACCAACGGTGACGGCAGGTCGCGGGAGTTCATGCCCAGGCCCACGAAGAGCAATCCGAGAAGCGCCGTCGTGGCCACCAGGGGAATCAACAGACGCAGGTTCATCAGCCGGTCACTCCCTGGGGTTGTCCAGTCGCGCTGCCAGGCTTGCGCTGCGGACGGACGACACGATTCCTGACCAGGCGATAACGCTTGTCGCAGGCCGCCAACAGGCCGCCCAGCGACAGCAGAATGGCGCCTGACCACATCCAGAACATGTAGGGCTTGTAGTAGAGCCGGAAGCTCCAGGCATCCCCCACCAGTCGCTCACCCAGCGAGACGTAGACGTCGCGGGTCGGGGCGCGGTGCAGCGAGGCCTGATTCATGGGGTTTTGAGGCTGCGTGTCGTAGTAGCGGCGCTGGGGCAGTAACGTCGCCACCAGGCGGCCATTACGATGGACATCGACCACGGCCTGATCGGCATCCCAGTTGGGGCCACGCACGCTTTCCATGCGCAGCAGGGTGAAATCGAAGCCGGCGGCCGACGTGGTCTGGCCCGGTTCCATGCGCACGTCGCGCTCGACTTCATAGGTGTTGACCATGGCGATGGCCACCACGATCAGCGCCAGCCCGACATGCGCCAGGTGCATGCCCAGGAAGCTCGGCCGCATGACCTTGCGCAGGCGTGCCGAAAGCGGCTGACGCGCCGAGCCCATGCGCTTGTGGATATCTTGCAACGCGGTAAGCACGATCCAGGTGGCAAGCATCAGCGACAGCGCGGTCATGGGCCGCCAGGCGCCGATCGTCAGCGGCCACAGTCCACCGGCCACCACGCTGACGGCAAATACCCAGCGCAGTTGCCTGAAGGTCTCTGCAGGGTTGGCCTGCTTCCACATCACCGACGGGCCGAGGCCGACCAGCAGCAGCAAAGGCAGCATCAGCGGAGCGAATACCGCATCGAAGTAGGGGGGGCCCACCGAGATCTTGCCCAGGCCGAAGGCATCCAGCGCCAGCGGGTAGAGCGTGCCGATGAAGACGGCCGTGCAGGCCACCGTCAGCAGTACGTTGTTGGCCATCAGCAGCGACTCACGGGAATACCAGGCGAAGGCGCCCCCGAGCCCCACCTTGGGCGCCCGCCAGGCATATACCGTCAGCGAACCGAGCAGGGTGAGGGTGAGCATCCCCAGGATGAACACGCCGCGCTCCGGGTCGGTGGCGAAGGCATGTACCGAGGTGATCACTCCCGAACGTACGATGAAGGCACCCAGCACCGTAAGGGCGAAGGTGATGATCGCCAGCATCAGGGTCCACACCTTGAAACCGCCGCGCTTCTCGGTCACCGCCAGGGAATGGATCAGCGCCGTGGCGGTGAGCCAGGGCAGGAAGGAGGCGTTCTCCACCGGGTCCCAGAACCACCAGCCACCCCAGCCCAGCTCGTAGTAGGCCCACCAGGAGCCCACCGCAATGCCCAGGGTAAGGAACACCCAGGCCACCGTGGTCCATGGGCGCGACCAGCGCGCCCAGGCGGCATCGAGGCGACCGCCGAGCAGGGCCGCCATGGCAAAGGCGAAGACCACCGCAGTACCCACATAACCCATGTAGAGCAGCGGCGGATGCAGGATCATGCCCGGATCCTGCAGCAGCGGATTCATGCCGCGGCCATCCATCGGACCCGGCAAGACCCGCTCGAACGGGTTGGAAGTGAAAATGGTGAAGGCGATGAAACCCACGCAGACCATGCCCAGCACGGCCAGCACCCGAGCCAGCATGTCGCGGGGCAGCGACTTGCTGAAGTAGGCCACGGCGGCACCCCAGGCCCCGAGGGTGAAAACCCATAGCAACAGCGAACCCTCATGGCCACCCCATACCGCAGTGACCTTGTAGATCAGCGGCTGACTGAGGCTGGAGTGGCTGGCCACGTAGCGGACCGTGAAATCGTCGACCACGAAGGCCCAGATCAGGACTGCCAATGACAGCGAGAGAAAGACGAACTGACCGGTCGCCAGGAAGCCACCGGTACGCATCAGCCGAGCGTTACCGAGTTGAGCGCCCACCAAAGGCAGTACGCTCTGGGCCAGAGCCAGGCACAGCGCCAGGATAAGGGCAAAGTTTCCGAGTTCCGCCACCATGGGCTGGCACCTCCCGCTTTCCCGGCGCCGATATCATCGGCTGCCGGTCACTGACTGACGTGGTAGCCGAAGCAAATGGAGTGGAAGCTGTGAACAGGCATTGCCTCGGCCGGCATGAGGGAATGGTCGGACCAATGCGCTTAAAAGACCATACCCAGTACTTCTTTTCACGGGCGGGTTGTGATCCATGTCAAACAAAAAGGCGTGGCCGGATGTCGCGCCCCGGATCGAGCGACGAAAGCCTGACAGTGAGCCCATCTGGACGTAAGCTAGGCACATCGTTTTCCCTGTCGCCCCATCAGGAGTTACCCGTGCTGAAGCGAACCCTGCTTTCCCTGCTCGCCGCCGCCAGCCTGCCGCTGGCATCAGCCCATGCCAACGCTGCCGACGTGGTGTTGCATACCAGTCACGGCCAGATCGGCATCGAGCTGTTCCAGGAACAGGCGCCTGAAAGCGTCAACAATTTCCTGACCTACGTGCAGGAAGGCCACTACGACGGCACCATCTTCCATCGCGTGATCGACGGTTTCATGATCCAGGGTGGCGGCTTCGATGAAAGCTTCAGTCAGAAGCCGACCCGCGCCCCGATCGGCAACGAAGCCGACAACGGCTTGCGCAATGAGCGCGGCACTCTCGCCATGGCACGTACCGGCGACCCGCACTCCGCCACGGCGCAGTTCTTCATCAACGTCAATGACAATGCTTTCCTCGATCACCAGGGCACCCACTCCAGCCAGGCCTGGGGCTATGCGGTGTTCGGCCGAGTGGTAGAAGGCATGGACGTGGTCGATGCCATCAAACGGGTGCCCACCGGCAGCCGCGGTCCGTTCCAGGACGTACCCCGCGATACCGTGGTCATCGAGCGCGCCGAGCTTCAGTAAGCGAGTCAGCGCCACAATACGACGACGCCCGCCAGCGGAAGATGGCGGGCGTCGTCGTTTTGGCCCACAAGTGCCGCCGGTCACAACCGCCGCAGGAACCGTCGCAAGCCAGCCAGTACCAGT
>NZ_JBYCKL010000122.1:0-20329 GCF_057473365.1 Halomonas sp. TH-94 | reverse complement strand
CGAAGGTATCGTCGCCACCTACAGCATGGGCCAGGCTCTTCGCCTCGACGAGGGTACCCAGAGCATTCCAGCGCAGCGCGACGTTGTCACCGAAGAGCTCGTGACGGCTCTGCTGCGCGGCATTGGTAATCGCCAAGCTATCGTCGCCGCCACCGCCGATGAATACCACATCGCCCGATTCGACTCGGACAGTGTCATTGCCGCCCTCGGCAGGATCGAGGCTCTTCGCTGCACGTAACACACCGTTGTCATCCCACTGCAACTCCCCACGGTCACCCATGACGATTTGCCTCGAGGCATGGCCGCCTTGCACGATCTCGATGTCGTCACTACCAACGCCGCCAAGGACGATATTGTGACCACCCTTGAGGCGCACGACATCGTTGCCACCACGCGCTTCGAGACCGGCCTGGGTGACACCTTGGTCGGCATCCAGGCGAGAAGTGGCATGCACCAATACACCTTGCCCGTTCCACGTAAGCTCACCGTGATCCCCCAGCACGATACTGGCAAGCAGAGCGGGGTCGGCGAAAGGATTGACGTTTCCACTGGGGCCGGCAGTGATGAAGTCTCCACCTTCGCCACCCACCAGCACATTACGCCCACTACCGCCGTGCAGTTCGTCACTGCCACCTCTGGCGCTGGGCAAGGTAACCAGGTGGCGCAGTTGACCGTCGATGAAGGTGAGCCTGGCGAAATCCCCTACCAGGATGTCATTCCCGGCATTATCGACATTCGCTGCGGTGCCACCGTAAAGAATGTCGTTACCCCCGCCGCCAAGTAAAACATCATTACCGCTGCCACCTTCGATGATGTCATCGCCATCGAATCCTTCATCGCGAACCACGATCTGGACGATATCGCCAAAGTCGTTGACACGACCGAAAGTTACATCGCCATGGTCGCCGATCAGAATGTCGTCGCCGCTGCCACCCTGCAGGGTATCGTTGCCGCTGCCACCGATAAGAATGTTGCGACCGCCACTCACAGACAGCACGTTCTCGCCATACGAAGCGGCATCGGAGCTGCGCACCGACACCACGCGCTGGCTGTCGAGCAGGCGCAGGTTGGCCATGCCCTCGCGCGCATCCAGTTCGATCACGCCATGATCGCCAATCAGGATATCGTTGCCGTCTCCCCCGATCAGGGTGTTGTTGCCCGCCACCAGGCGATCGCCCGTCGCGTGAGGCACAGCGCTCGCCGCCGAGTAGAGCGTCATCACCCTATCCGCCTGGCTCAAGCGCACACTCAGATCGACATCGATGCTGCCGTCGCCATACAGGTGGTTGTTACCACCGGCGCTGGCATCAAGCGTGTCATTGCCACCGCCGCCGAACAGCTGGTCGTTACCGCTGCCGCCGATCAGGGTGTCATTGCCGGCGCCACCCACCAGCACCACACCGCCAATGGCCCCGCTGGCGTCGATGATGTTGTTTCCTGGGTTGCTGAAAGGCTGCGCCAGACGTGTCGGCTGGCCACCCACGGCGCTGTAACGCTCACCGCTACGGGTGGTATCGCCAAAGACGATGAGCGGCATCTGCGCCTCGTACCCGCCTACGATGGTGATGCGGTCATCGCCGCCGCCGCCGTGCACCACGGTCAACGGCATTTCGCGAATCACCGCCACCGAGCCGGCCGGCGGCAGCGCCGCCATGGGCCGGTCGAGCAGTAAGCCGCCGAACTGAGTGATGGAGAGAATGGTGAATCGCTCAGTGCCGATCAACAGGCTGTCACCGCGCCGGAAGCCATCGTCGATCCAGCTCCCGGCGGTACGGTTCAGCACCGCATGTCCGCCCAGGGTCGAAGCGCTCCACTCGCCGTAATGAGCAACGGGGTCGGCATCGATCGTCAGTTGGTCGTTGCCGCTACCCAGCAGCAGCTCGACCACTTCGAAACCGAAATAGTGGATTCCCCGCTCGGTATCGACGGTGCCCCCATTGCCCAGGCCATTGTCCTGCTCCAGCCAACCCTCTCCCATGCCCAGGCCGCCGAGATGCGTCGAG
The DNA here is from genome assembly GCF_057473365.1 of Halomonas sp. TH-94. Taxonomy (NCBI): domain Bacteria; kingdom Pseudomonadati; phylum Pseudomonadota; class Gammaproteobacteria; order Oceanospirillales; family Halomonadaceae; genus Halomonas; species Halomonas sp. TH-94. The sequence goes on along the minus strand of NZ_JBYCKL010000122.1, from coordinate 18,326 downwards.
GTAAGCTTGCCGCTCAGGTCGACCACGCTGGCATCGGCATGAACGATCAACCGGTCGGTGTCGTTAGCCTCCTGTCGCCCGGTTACGGTCTCGTCGATCTGACCATCGTCATCCTTGTCGAGATAGGCGGACTTCTCGCTCGGCAGCATGATCGCCGCCGTCAACGAACGGTCGGTATCGCCCACACCGCCGTTGATGATCAACGGCCCCTGAATGCGGTCCAGAACGTTGGGCTGTGGCGGGAAGGTCATGTCATAGGCGGTGTTGACGGCCGCCACGAAGTAGCCGTCAGCCGCTACCACGATCTCAACCGGCTGGTACCAGTTGCTTTCATCGAACACCACGGCAGCCGTCGTCACCCGCTTCAGCGACAGCGTTTCCCCCAGCAGTGCATCCAGATCCGCCGCACCGGTGAGGTGGAGGTCGCCGTGGGCATCGATATGGTTGACCCGGAAGCTGCCACTCAGCGGCTCACCGTCGGGGCCTGTCAGGCTCAGATACATGCCGACATCGATGCCTAGCTCGCGCCAGTCGCCGTCAGCGAGACGCAGTACCGGGCCCGCCGTTGTTGCAGCAAGCACGGTCAGGTTCAGGTCGCCAGCAAAGACTTCATCGAGAATCACCCTCTCACCCAACACGAACTCGGTGAGACCGTCGCTGAACAGGCGCACCGTGACAGGCTCGGTAGGCGCCTTGGAGAGGCGCAGCGTATAGCTGTCGGTACCGCCCTGCTTGGTCACCAGCGTCCGGCCATCGCTCTGCTGTACCACCAGCGCAGCACTGTCATTGTCGAAAACCGTGACGCGAACAGTGCCCGGAGTCGCGTTCGCATAGACCGAACTCTCACCTCCGGTGGTTTCGATGCTGAAGCTCACATGGCCGTCCAGACGGTTCTCGACGCGGTCGTTGTCGATGGCGCGTAGCGTCACCTCGCGCGGCTCGTCCCAGTCATCGGCCGTGAAGGTCAGGGTCGTACCGCCCACGGCCTCTACCCGGTCGCCGAATGCCGAGAGATCGAGCCTCACCGTGACCGTCTCGCCGGCCTGCGGCGGCGTGGAGAGGCGTACCGTGAAGGTGCCGTCCTGGCCGGTGATCGCATCGCCCTCGATCAGCTGCAGGCGCTCGTTGGGCACATCGAATACCAGATCGCCCCGGTTGGCGTCGTAAACCATGACCATGGTGTTATTGATGGGCTGCTTCAGCAGAGCTTCGAGCACCTCGGGCAGCGCCTCGTCGCCGGGCGCCTGCACCTGGGCCAGATAGCTCACGGTAACGCGACGGGTACCTTCGACCACGTCGTCTACCGGTGCCTTGACGAAGACCTCCTGGCGCGGCGTCCATTCGCCGTTCTCGAATACGAAATCGACGGTAATCGCCTGACGGTACTCACCGTGTTCATCCAACGACAGCAGTACCGTTTCGGCACTGCGTCCACCTGTCGGCGTGCGGTTGCGATCGTTGGTCGACGACATCGCCGCAGAAACGGTCAACGTGACCAACGTGCCCTCGGCGATACCTCCGATCGGGAGCGCCAGAGACAGCCACCAGGAGGAGGGGGGACCACCCTCCACCACGCTGGTGTGGCCACCCGGCTGCTCGACAACCACTGCTCCTCGGCTCTCATCGGCAACGAGAACCGGCAGACCATCGGCCAGCAGGCTGTTATACGCCGGATCGAGCGAGCCGGTGGCATGCCCCACCAGGCTGCTGCGCCCTTCAGGGTCGGCGGCAACCACACGCCCGGTAACGTTGCCACCAATGATGAACGTATCGCTGCCGACACCGCCGATCAGCTCGGTCACCACATCGAAACGCGTACTCAGTACATAGAAGGTATCGTCTCCTTCCAGACCATCCACTCGCACGCGTTGGATATTGTCGAAGCCGATACTGAGACCGGCGCCGAAAACACCGTCCTCGGTGATGACGAAGTTGTCGTTACCCTCGGTACCCAGAACGGTGACAGTGTTGTACCCGCTACCACCATCGATACTCACCGGCGCATTGATGTTGTACTCGATGTTGTCGTCGCCATCACCGCCGCGCACCTCGATATTATCGCCCGCGATGAAGGCGCGAATGACGAAGTTGTCGTTACCGTCCTCACCTTCCATGCGCAACAGCGACTTGTTGCTGTAGACGACGAATTCGTCATTGCCACTGCCCCCGTAAATCACCATGGCCTCGCTGTTGCCATAGCTGAGGTAGCCGAGAGTGGTCTGGGTTACGCGGATCTCGTCACCGACCCGAACCCCAGAGGCGTAATAGCCATTCACCGCAGTGCCTTCGGGGTTAGGGTGATCCTGGAAGATCTGGCCGACCTGGAAGCGATCGTTGCCGTTGCCGCCGTCCAGGGTCATCAGCGCGGAGGTGTCGTCCACCACGAAAACGTCGTCGCCGTCATGGCCGTTGATCGTCACACGACCGTTCATGTCGGCGCCGTAGTTGATGCGCTCCACGTTCGAGCCGGTCACGCCCAGGGTGGAATCGCCATCCATGCGAGCGATGAAATTGCGGCGGATGAGGAACAGGTCGCTCATGTTGCCGTCAGCGTAGGCGTTCAGGTCGCGGTCGAGAATATCGGCATAATCGTCGAAACCGCGACCCTCGATGAACATGAAGTCCACGCCGTCGTTGTTCGCCCCGCTGTCGGCAACGGTGATCTCGTAATTGGCGCTCGCCCCCTGACGCATCACGATCCGATAGGTATCGCTGCCGCTGCCGCCGTCCATCAACAGACCCTCGGTACGGCTATTCAGCTCCACCACGGTCAACGTATCGTTGCCTTCCCCACCCATCAGCTCGATCTCACCGATCAGCTCGTCGGCATGCAGCATGAGGTCGTCGTTACCGGCTTCCCCATCGAAGCGCATACCGTGCTCGGCAAGAATGGTACCGTGCACGCGCAGGGAATCGTTGCCTGCGCCAAGGTACACTTCAAGGCGGCCCAGAGCATGCACGCCGTCGAAGGTGACGCGGTCGTCGCCCTCGCTCCCTCGAACCCGAACGTAATCGGCTTCGATCTCGCCTGCCAGCCAGATCACGTCACCATCGCGCCCGCCGTCAAGCAGTACGCTGCCGGCTTCGATCCGGCCCTGCAACTCGAAGCGATTGTCGCCATCGCCCGTATTCAGTTGCACGGTCGTGGCGATCAGCAGTGCATCGTCGGCGACCAGCCAGTGCTGACCCTTCTCGTTACCACCCACCATGGAAAGGGTATCGCCTGCTTCCAGGGTACCGCGCAGCACGCTGGTGGCACGCGTATCGTCGAGACGAGCGCCCAGCAGAGTGGTTTCCCAGGTTTCCACCCGCAAGCGGATATCCTGCGACGCCTTGAGCACCACCTGGTCGTCCTCGATGACGATGCCATCGGCAGCAAAGACGACGATATTGCCTTGCTGCGCCTCGACCCGCACGCCGTTGGTGAACGTGACCTTGTCGCCGTTGTCGCTGGGGTCAGCAGCCTCCATGGCATAGAAGAACACATTTCCCGACGTGGAGATCACATCCTCCCGCACCGTCAGCGGGCTGTTGGTGGTGATCTCGATATCTCCCGCGGCTGTCAGACCCTTGCCGTCGATCACCAGATGACCGCTGTTGTTCAGGTAGACCTGGCCTTCGCGCGACTCGCCCTGCAGCACCCCGGTCGCCGTGGCAATCACCTTGTCCTGACGACCGATATTGTGCTGGGCGACGAGGTAGACGCCATAGGAAAGAAGGTTGATCTCGCCCTCGTCGAGGGCATTGAAGATGTTGCCCACCTCCGAGAAGATCAGTGCCAGCGTGTCGTCACTGCCGGCCCTGATCTGCCCCAGGAGCAGGTCGCCGCTGCGACCCAAGCCGGCGCTGCCCAGCACCTCACGCACGAAGACCGTATTGGCGCTGTCGATGTCCAGGCGCCCTGCCACATCGTCGGTCATGATCGCCAACAGTCGGTCGGCCTGACCCACCCCGCCGATTCGCGTTTCCAGCCGCAACGTCGTCGACAGGATGTCCCCTGCCAGCTCGTTGCTCTGGACGCCGAGGATGTCGAACAGTGCGCGCAGATGCGCATGCCCACCCGCCTCGACATAGCCGATGGACATGCTGCCATCCACCGCATCCAGATAGATGTCGCCGCCGGCCTGGGCATCGATCACGCCACCGGGGCGCGTGGCGAACTCGAGGAAATTGCCGGCACTGCCGATGTCGACGCCAGCCGTCAGGTGGATATTGTTGGCCAGCATGTTGATCAGGCCGTGGTTGAGGCCGTCGACGATGCTGCCATCGGCGCTCAGCCATAGATCGCCGCTCTGGGAGTACATGGTAGCGACACGCAGGTCGCTGTCCAGCGCATGCAGGTAGATGCCGTTCTGGGCCCGAGCCGTGACTGTCGCGTGTTCCAGAAGATCGAGCTGCAACCGCGAATCGGCGCCGGAGCCGATCTGCCCGTTGGCCGCCTCCAGGACGAGGTCACCACTGCGGATCACCAGCTCGCCCGACAGGCTCTGAGCAGCGAGAATGCTGCCCGAAACCTTGATGCGAGCATCGCTCCCGGCCTCCAGCTTGGCCAGGCGCAGGCTGGCCTCGCCCTCTTCGGCATCGGCGCCGAGATAGACCGAACCGCCCGCCTCGACGAAGATCTCCCCGCCGTTGAAGACGTTGAAGTCCTCCACCATGCTCACGGCGATGTACTTGATGACACTGATCGGCTTGCCGTTCTCGTCGAACTCCACGGCGCTGCGCGGATCGAGCAACACGGCGGCCAGGTTCACCTCCACCCCCGACTCCGCCACCACGTCCAGTGCCGTGCGAAGCACCATGGTGTCGCCCTCTACGGAGACGATCTCGTAGTATTGCCCGTTCTCCGTGACGTTGAGCGACTTACCATCGATATCGAGGGACTCACCCGCCTTGAACCAGTCGGTGTTCCAGGTCATGCCGTCAGTACGGGTCAGCGTCACGTTGGTGATGCCATCCACCCTGGCGCCCACCACGAAATTGACGCTGGCCTTCACCGGGGCATGCTTCAGGTAGCTGACGTCCTGGCGCTCGGCGGCGGAGAGCAGCAGCCGCTGCTCGGCAGTGAGGCCTGCCAGGCCATTCGACATATCGAGCAGTTCACGACCGTTGGCGACACCGATATTGCCACCCGCGATCAGAGTGATATTGCCGGCCGCCTCGACGTTGGCTGCCTGAACCTCGGTGCGGGTGCTGGTGGTCTCCTGCAGCAGCCCAGCGCCTATGAGCGATAGCAGCTCCTGCTCGGTCCACTCCTTCACCGAGGACTCGAGGTTGGCCGCCTCGGCAGCCGTCAGGGTTGCCTGATAATTCAGCTCGCGCAGCAGCGTCGCGGATCCGTCTCCCGCCACGCCATACACCGCATGCAGTTGGCGGTAGACCGTCGTGCGATCTTCGGCAATGCCGTCGATGCGCGCCTCGAGCGCCGCCTCGTCATCGGCCAGACTAGGGTCAAGCTCCAACAGCGCCTGACGATAGGCGCTGCGCTCGCGCTCGGTCAGAATCACGCCCTGGCTGGCGTCGTATTCCACCACGCGCCGATAGGTGAGGGTCTGACCTACAGCCAGCGCACCACCGGCAGCCAGCAATCCCTCCGAGCTGATGCCGGTGAGGCTATCGACAATGAAATAGTCGCTGACAGACGTGTAGAAACGATGGCTCGCACGTGGATCGTCCGCAGCGATATCGGGAGCCGCAAGACGTACCTCGGTGCGATTGTCACCCGAGCCAACTTCCAGCAGCAGATTGCCTTGCGGATCGATACCCTTGATGCGATATGTCTCACCGTCCACCAGGCCGGCAATGACGTCCTCGCTGGTGGCAAAGCGGTAGTTCCAGTAAGCCTGGTACTCGTTGTTCTTGCGATTCACGAGCTCCTGCTTGGCGTCGGCGATACGGCCACCTTCTTCACCGGGAATCAGGCCCATACGAGCCCATACGCCCTGCAACTGTTCAATGGTGCGCTCGTCGCGGCGCGAGTCGTCGTTGCGATCCAGCAGGTCGCCCGCTGCCCGCAGCCAGACATCGCCCTGGGTACTGACGATACGCTCCACGCCCAGGTCGCCGCTGACCTGATCCAGCGCGATATCGCTACGCGCCACGGCATTCAAGCGGCCTTCGCTGGACTGCTTGATCAACAGCGGGCCATCGCCGCCGATGCCGCCCCCCGCGCCCAATGTCAGGTTACGACCCTGCACATGGGCATCGGCGCCATCCAGAAGCGTACCGGCGATCAGGCTGCCGGAAGCCGTCAGACTGACGTTGCCACCGGCATGGGCGCGATCCACGATCACGTCGCCGTTGAGCTGATGAACGTTGATATCGCCGCGCACGGTGACGGCATCCAGACGCATCGCCGGCGCCTGGGCTCCATCCGGCCCCAACCGGTTGTGCAGGTCGATGGCACGACCGGCACCAATGCCATTCTCGGCGCGCAGTACGATGTCGGCACCGCTGATGCGAATGTCGCGCCGCTGGTCATCGTTCTGGCGAATGGCTCCGTCGGTCTTCACCGTACTGGTGCCATTGTGGTTGGCAAGATCACCGATCAGTACCACGTCGCCGCGAGATTCGATCTTGATGGTACCGGTGTCGTTACCGATGAAGCGGATCTGAACCTCGCGGTTGGCCTCAACCGAGTGGGTATGAAGAATGACGCTCTCACGCTCCTGCACGAACTTGGCGTAGTTGGTCTTCTTGCCATACCAGGTGCTGGTAGACCACTTGTCCACCAGCTGGACCGGAATATCGTTCCAGCTCTTGAGCGCTTCGTCTTCACCCGCACCGATCTGGCTACGGCCGTATTGGTAGCCGCTCTCGCCGCTGACGTAGAAATAGGAGAGCGCATCCTGCAGCTTGCCGGGGCTGAGTTCGCTGTTACCCCAGTTCAGGGTTCTCGGGTCGGCGGCCAGCGCATCGATGCCCAGCCAGCTGCTGGAACCCTTCACGGCATAGCGGCGCTCGGTGCTGTCCTGGGCCACGCTGAAACCGTAGCGAGCGTCCTCCTTGGGCTTGAAGGTATAGGTGTTGCTGCCATTGGGATCGTAACTGTATTCGTGCAGCCCGGTGAACTTGTCGTTGATCCGCAGGATACCCTGACCCGGGCGGCTGACATCCAACCCACCCACGGCCAGGGTGTAGTGGGTATTGTTGACGATCTCGATGGTGCCGTAGCCCCCCAGCACTTCGAGAAGGCCGTTGCCGGTGTTGACCACGTGGCCGGTAATATCGAGACGACCGCCCTCAATGGCGATATTCTCCACCTCGATCTGACCGGTGCGCGGGTTGAAGATGGCAAGCGCGGTGCCGGTGGATGCCGGCAGAATGATGTTGCTGGTACTGCCGCTACGGATGTGATCGGCAATTCGCTGGGCATCGGCGTCGCCCAGCACCAGGCGGTAAATCTCCTCACCGGCACGAATGTAGCCGTTGAGGTTGACGAACTCGGCATCGATCACGATGACGCCGGCGGAAAGGTCCGGCGAATCGCCGCGGCTGTTGCGAATCGCCTCCAGCGCCGCTGCGCTCAGTTGACCCACGCCGTTGCCGGCATGGGCTCCCACCGCCTGTGCATCGGGATTACCGCCGGGGTTGAACTGCGACAGGCCGCGCACGGATATCTCCCCGGCCGAAGAGAGCAGCAGGCGCTCCGCGCGCATTTCACCCTCGATCTCCAGCGAGCCCGCCGCATAGGCCACGATTTCACCGGAAACGTTGCGGGTGATGCCCGTGACCGCAAACAGGATGCTGGCCGCCGGGGAATTGCCGTAATGGGTGCCATCGTAGAGGAAGGCATCCCGCGCCGAAGCGCTGAGACCTTCCAATTGCAGGCCCCGAACCAGGGCGTTGAGTACCTGCTCCTGGGTGGCATCATTGGTATTGAAGACCACACCACGGCTGTTGACGATGGTGATACGCGGCGTTGCCCCCTCACTACCTGTCGGGTTGAGCCCCGAAAGGGTCGTGGTCAAACTCGAATTTAGCAGGTTGATGGCGTGGTAGCTGTCCACTTCAGTGAGGTTGAAGTAGAGCCCACCCACGACCTGAGGTATCTGAGTACTCCCCAGCACCATTCGCGACGGTGCGGTATTGAGGATGGTGATGCTGGCATCACCCGGTGCATCCACCTCACCGCTACCGGTCAGGTTGTCGGCAAACACATAGACGGTACCCGCCTGGGCCCACACATCGTCGATGTAGACCGTGAGCTGATCGACCTCATTGATCAGGATGTCGTTGCCGATCTTTTCGGCGAAGCCTTCATCCAGCAGACGCTGCTCGATACGAGCGATTTCGCTGGTGTAGAAATTGATCAGCTGCTGATTGCCGGAATTGCGGTACAGCGAGAAGCGTTCTCGGAGGTCGCGCAGCTCATCGATCAGCTCTGACTGACCGCGGGTATAGCCAACGCTGAAGCCGATGTCATCGTATCCCTCACGGGCCACCAGAAAACTGCCAGCGTTACCGGTGAACAGGGCGTCGAGCTCGGCTTCCTTGGCGTCAATCTCGGCCTGCTTGGCCGCGATCAGGTTCTGCTTCTGTGCGATCTGATCGAACTTGGCGGCCACTTCGCCCTGCTTGCCGGCGATCGTTTGCTGCGTGGTTTCGATTGCGCCGTTCCTGGAAGCAATCGCGGCCTGCTTGGCGGCGATCTCGCCATTCTTGGCGGTGATCGCATCTTGCTTCGCTGAGATTTCGGCTTCGAGGCGAGCGATTTCCGCGTCATCCTCTTCCGCCTGTGCAACAGCGAGCTCGGCGTTGAGGTCTGCGAGTCGGTCTTCCAGATCTTCAAGCTCGCCTTCGAGCTCGACCTTGTCCGCCTCCAGCTCCACCAGCTCGGCGTTCAGCTCCACCAGCTGTTCCTCGAGCACAGCCAGCTGGGCTTCGAGGGTGCCGATTTGACCGAGCAACGACAGGATCTCGGGCTCATTGGTGGAACGCAACGCCAGCAGCTCGGCACGCAGCGACCCCAGCGCCTGGTTGATATCGCGAGCCAGCGACTCGACGTCGGCCATCTCCAGCACCAGCCGCTGGTGGCGGTCGATCCCGGTACGCACCGTGCCGTCGATGTTGACCCGGCCGTCCGAGCGGGTCACCACATCGCCGTCGAGTATTTCGGAACCGCCGCCGCCGCCCAGCGCGGCGTCGATGGCACCGGTTACCGCTGAGATCCAGCTCACGCCCTTGGCCTGGGCGTTCATGTCGCTGAAGCCGAAGCGCTCGGTGAACAGCGTGATGTCCCGCGCGCCAACCAGCTCGGCACCGCTGCGGATATCGATCAAATGCGATTGATTCATCTCAGCGCGGGCATTCAGATCCGTGATAGGGATCAGGCTGCCGGCAAAGCTGTCCAGCGTCGCGCTCAGTGCGTATACGTCGCGATTGCCGCGGATATCGCCCCCTGCCGCAAAATTGATGTCACCAAAGGCCGTAGCACTCGCCCCCTCGGCCATCACGATGCGGTTGGTTGGGCTCAGGATCACCCGCACACTGCCGACCCCCACGGTAGCGGCACCGTAGGTATCCATCAGCAATATGGAACTCAAGTCACCCGTTCCACGTGCGGTCGCCACCAGCTCGCCGGCACTGTGCAACACGGCGTTCTGATGAACGATCACGCTGGCCGCCATGTCGTCATCGCGAATGTGCGATGTAATGCCGGCTCCGGCTCCCAGGCCGGCAGCGGTGAGATTGATCTGGTCGTGGAAGGTAATGGCGTTGAACGCCTCGAGGCGCATGTCGCCTGACGTGGTGGTCAGCTTCGCAGCAGCTCCCACTTCCACTCGAGTATCGAGATCGAAGAGCGCATCGGTGCCGGCACCGGCACCGGCCACGGCGCCGCCGGCAACACCGCGAATGGTATCGTTACCGGCACCTGCCAGACGCTCTCGAATCACCTTGCTGTCGGCCAGGATATCCAGGCTGTCGGCAGTGATGGCGGCATTGCCCGAAACTCCTGCCAGAGTATCGGCAGTGATGCGGAAGCGTGCCTCGGCACCGGTCCCGGCGAATACACCGCCCGCGGCAGCGAGAATCTCGCTTTCCATCTCGAAGGTCTGGTTGGCTCGTATCAACAGCTTGCCGGCGTCCGGATCGGTCGCAGCCAGCGGCGCCTTCACGGTGACGGTAGAAGCGCCCACCGTGGCGTGGGTGATCGCCGTCTGGCGCAGATGGTTACCCGCACCGGCACCGGCGACGACACCGCCGCTTCCGGCCAGGGTGTAAAGTTCGGCCTGTTGATGCCCCCCCGCAACCACGCTTACGCGCCCGGCACCAATCAGATGACCATCGCCGATTCTCGCCCGGCTCTGCGTGTTCTGGCGTACGTCCACCACGGCGGCACCGGCAGCCACCAGGCCGCCCACCACGCTGATGGCGCGCCCTTCCAGCGAGGTACGCAGGTCGGTGATGACCTGCAGGTGGCCGGCCAGCTCGATATTGTTGTTGCTTTGCGGCTCACCCATAACCCCGCGGCTGGACTGCGTATTGCCGATCAGCGCTTCGGCGCGGGTATTGTCGCGCAGCGTTATCACGGTGGCATTGAGGCCCAGCAGCGCACCGCCTGCCGCGCCGACAGCCTTGGCATAGAGGGAAGGTGCACCATGCAATAGCGTACTGCGCGCCTCGACCGTCAGATTGTCGGCACGCAGGCTGATATCGCTATTGGCACTCCCGGGCGTACCCACCTGGGCCAGCACCTTCGTGCCCAGATTGCCCACCACCACCGAGGCGCCGATACCGATGCCGGCACTCACTGCCACGCCAAGGGATTCAGCGCTGACTCGCGGCGTATGCAATGCGCTGATGACCACGTCGCCAAGGGCGCTGAGCGTCACACCGCTACCCAGCCAGGCCTGCACGTCGTTGGAGAGGCTCACGGTCGATACGTTGGCGGTGCCTGCACCAGCCAGACCGGCGGCCACGGCAACCACTGTCAGGCTAATCCTGTCGAGGCTGGTCGCCGATACCGTGACGTTGTTCAACAACGTCTTGTCGCCAAGCACTGCGCGTTCGCCGAGCCATGCCTCGGTTGCCCCGCTTACTTCGACGACGCCCACGGAAATACCGGCTGCCACCTTGCCGATGCTGCCACCGGCCGCCACGGCCTGGTGGTACCGATCGGCGCTCGCACTGAGCGTAAGGTTGCCTGGTGTGTTGATGACAATGGCCTGAGCCGAAGAGACGGCATCCTCGAGGTAAGCCTGCTGTACGGAGCGATCCAGGATGACGGCACTCTGGCCGCCCACGGCAATTCCGAGGGCGGCCGCACCGCCCACGGCGTGCAGGTTGCTGTTCAGCTTCGCGTGGCTGGCCACGCGAACCTCGCCATCGGCGGTAAGTGAACTGCCGTAGCCCACGCTAGCGCTTACCGCACCATTGAGCTCCAGTACTGCAATCGAGATCCCCACGCTGGCAATCCCGGATATCGCCGCGCCACCGGTAACGATCCCGACGTTCAATACTTCCCTGGCCTCGACCACGATGTCGCCACCGGCATTGAGTTCGGTGAAACGTCCCACCTTGGCGGTGGTATCGCCGATGACCTGGCCGCTCTTCTCGACATCGAAACTCACCTGGAAGGTCAGCTCATCGAGAGCCTGGTTGGTGGCCTTGCGGTTGGCCTGGTTCTGATTGCCGGCATTGGCAGGTGCATCGAAGTCGCGCTCGAAGTCTTCCGGGTCGAAGGGGTCGGCGTCATCGTCTTCGGCACCGGAGTCGCTGCCGCTGGCAGTCTCCTGCATGGCATAGTCGCCGTTGGCGAAGCCGGCGAAGGAGTCCGACACCAACTTGCCGAGCTCCTCGACGTCGGCCACGGCATCCTCGCTGAGCCCCGCGCCCAGGCTGATGACCGAAATGGCCCCGTTCAGACTCAACGAACCGCTGGCGGTGAAAGCGAGTACGGCGGAGTTGATGTCTCGCTCCAGCAAGGCCTCGACGCGTATGTCGCCGCCTGCCTGCACCAGGCTGGCATCGTCGATGACCGCCAGGGTGCGCTCGCGAAGTACCATGACCTCAACCGAGGCCCCGGCACCCACGCCACCCACACTGACGGCACCCACGCCCTGCAAGTAATCGCCAGCGTTCTCACGCTTGTTCATCTTGGTCAGGGTTTCGGCCAGTACCACCACCGAACCTCCGGCTTGCAACTCGCTCCGTTGGCCGCCGTAGCTGCCAACGCGAGCCTCGGTATGGGCGTCGGCCATCATCACCGAGAAGGCGCCGGAGAGGGCGCCGCCACCCACGGCCCCGGCCACCACGCTGATACCCAGGTCCAGGGTCTGCTTGGCGGCAATCCGAATGTCATCGCCGGCGGTCAGGGTCGCGCCCTGAATCAGTGCCAACGCCTTGGGATTGAGCAGGCCTACGGCAAGCGAAGCACCCGCGCCAAAGCCGGCACTTCCCGCCAAGCCCCCGACGATATAGCGCCCTTCGACATGGTTTTCGGCTTCCACCACGATGCTGCGAGCCGCCACCTGAGCCTGGCGCACCATGGCGCGGGTTTCCATGGAGACATTCACCGCGCTGGCGGAACCGGCAAGTGCCATCCCCCCCATGTCCACCGCGATACCCATCACGACCGACAGGAAGACCACCTTGGCTTCTGCCTCGACGCGCAGTGCTTCATTGGCCTGCACCATGGGTCCGATACCGGTATAACCCGAGCCGTCGATCCAGGCTTCGGTGCGATGCCCAAGCAGGGTGGCATCGACACCCGCCGCCACGGCCAAGCCTGAGCCGATGGCCAGCGCACCGCCGCCACTGTCGGCATCGGTATGGTGCAGTGCCCGGACTACCACATCGGCGTTGCTGCGAACCTTGGCGTTCTCGATATAGGCCTGCGTGGAACCATTGACGCCATCCACCGTGACATTGGCGGCCAGCGAGCCGGCTCCCCCGGCAACCGTCGCCGCCAGGGTCAGGAAGGTCATGTGACTGGTGGCCAATACCACCACGCCCTTCCGGTTCTCATCCTCCCAGCCATCGTTCCAGCGCTGGGCCACGGCTCGGCCATCGCCATTGCCACGCGCCAGCACATCGGCGTTGCCGCCAATCCAGGCGCGGCTGTCGCTACCCATCAGGTCGACCGATACCCCACCGCCGATGGCAGCAGCCCCGGCCGCTACGGTTCCCAGCACGATCCGGCTGGTATCGGCGACATCGGCGTGGACCAACAGGCTGCCATCGGCACGAATCGTGCCACCATCCACCCGCGCCTCGGCCAGGTTGCGGATGACCGAGCTGCCGGCATTGGCCGCCCCGGCCCCGAAGGTGCCGTAGGTGACCCCTGCACTGGTGATCAGGTTATTGGAGCGTGACTCGGCGCGAATCACTACGTCGCCACCGCCATTCGCGGCGGTTTCGAGGTGGGCGCCCCGGCTACCGGCAAGAATGGTGTTCTGAATGTCGTGATAGACCACCGAAATACCGGCGGCACCGCCCTTGATCGCAACGTTGACCTGCACGCTGGCCGAGGTCATGCGGCTGCTGTCTTCGGCCTCGATCAGGACATGCTGAGCGGCCACCACACGGGTGCTGCCGCCCAGCACTTCGGCGCGGATCTCCTTGCGGGTGAAATTGAGCGTGGTCGTACCGCTCAGCGCGGCGAAGCCCGCCACGGCGCCACCAATGGTGTAGGCATTGATACGCGAGCTGGAGAATGCCTCCAGCAGCACACTCCCACCGGCCTTCACGTCGGCGCCGTTCTGGATCAACGCGGCAATGCGGTTGCCGGCTTGATCGGCGGGGTTATCGGGGTTGCCACCGATGTAGTTGTAGGCGAAGTAACCGGCGGCGGCGAATGCACCGGCGCCGGATGCCGCCACGGTAAAGGCGTTGAGCCCCAGGTCGTCGGATGCCGCTACGCGCACGTCGCCGCCCGCGTCCACCTCGGCGGCATCGATCACTGCCTCGACGTTGGTGCGCAGCCAGTTCAACGAGAGCGCCCCGGAAACGGCCACCTTTCCGGCACCCGCACCGCTGAGGGCAAAGCTCCAGATCTGGTCGCCCGCCTCCGGGGTCGCCGGCCGGTCACCGGTTTCCTCTTCATCGGGAATGAGGCTGCTGTCCACGCTCATCGTTGGCAGATCGTCGGTCACTTTGAGCAAGCGCGCCTGCACATCGACATGACCTTCCGCCACCACCCGCGTCGCGGCACCGTCGATACGGGCACTGACGATGGAAGCCATGTCATTGGTGGCCGAGGCCCCCGCCAGGCCCACGGCACCGGCACCGGCCGCAGCACCGGCAATGTTGATCATGATCGGTGCCACGGAAGCGCTTACGCTCACGTGGCCGGTGTCGGCATTGCCCTGGGCGGCATGGGCGCTGACCTGAGCGCCGCTCCCGATCCGGGCCAGCAGGTCGTGCTGCATGAAGTTGATGGCAATGGAGCCGGCCAGCGCCACCTTACCTGCTCCGGCACCACCGGCGGTGATATTCAGCAGCTGGGCATCGGCATGGGATTTGACCGTGACGTTACCCGCCTGGGCGGTCACCGCGGCATTGTCGATCACCGCTGCCACCTGGCCGGCCTTGTAGCCGAAAGCATTACCGCTGCCTTCCAGGATCAGCATGTCCTTGGAGGCGTTGACGTCGTCGTCACTGGTATTGTCGATCGTGCGCGAAGGATCCGAGGGGTCGCCGCCGATATAGTTGAAGGAAATGGCGGCACCGCCGGCCACCTTGCCGGCCCCGGCCACGCCGAAAGCGAAGCTGGCCAGCCCCTTGCGGTCTTCGGCGCGCACCTCGACATCATGGCGGGACACCACTACGGCGCCCCCGCTGAGTTCGGCGCGAATCGAGCTGCGCATCCAGTTGAGGCTCACCGCCGCGGAACCGGCAGCGCTGCCGGCGCCGGAGCCGGCAATACTGATACTGACGACACCCGCGGACCAGTCGACGTTGCCCATATCGCGGGCAGCAATGTCCGGCTCGTCCTCACCCTCGGCAAGCTCGGTCCCTTCGGTTTCCGGATTGATTCCGGTCAGCGCCTCGAGATCGAAGGCAGCGCGATCGGTGTCTTCGGCAAGCCCCGCCCAGATCCTCACATTGTCGGCTTCCAGCCGGCCGCCTTCGACCAGCGCCACGATGGCATTGTCGGTCTGTACCGTGGTGCTGCTGACGCCGCCCGCCACCTTACCGGCACCGGCGGCGCCAATGGCCACGACCACCAGCTGAGCGCTGTCGGTCGCCTGTACCTGAATATCGCCACCAGCCGTCAGGTTCGAGTTCTTCACGTGAGCGACCGTTTGGCCGGACACCAGATTCACGGTTACCGCACCCGCCAGACCCACCTGACCGGCGCCCGCGCCGCCAATGGCCACCGAAACCACCAGGGAGTTGGCAGTGGCGCTGAGCAGCAGTCGGCCCTGAGTGACGATACTGCTGTCGAGGATGGTCGCGCGGGTGTCGTTGTCGATGATATTGACCGACACACTGCCCGCCAGCGCCGCCTTGCCGGAACCGGAGGCGGCGCCACTGATGGCGATCAGCTGCGTGCGATCCACGGCCAACACCGCGACTTCCTGAGACGCCCCGAGGCGGTGGCTGTGGATTCCCGCCCGCAGCGAGTTGGCAATGATGTTGGCCGACACGCTGCCGGCGCCGGCTACTTTCTTGCTGGCCCCCACCCCGATGGTGAGGGTGCGCAGCAGGCCGGTATTGGCGGCAAGTACCGCGACGCCGGACGCCTGTTCGATGGCACCACCCTGGATCAGAGCACTGGTTTCATTGGCGAGGTAGTTGACCGATATGGCGGCGCCGAAACCGACTACACCACCCACGCCCACCGCCCCCGACAGGGACCAGATACTGCTGCGATCCTCGGCGTTCACTCGTACGGCAGGCAGCACGGCGGTTTCACCGTCAGCCGCCGCATGGGCGTCCAGGTAGCTGTCCTTCACCAACGCCTGAGTGGTGTTCTCGATGCGGTTGATGGCGACAGTACCGGCCAAGCCCACGCCCTTGGCGCTGGCACCGATACCGGCGGAACCGGCGACGCTGACGATCAGCACCTCCGACTTGGCATCCACCTCCAGGCCTTCGAGGGCGACCGGTTTTTCTTGCGTGCCGATGGAAACCACACTTGCCTTGACCTCGTGGCTTATCTCCGCATAGGCAACTGCCCCACCGATGCCGGCCTTACCGCCGCCGCCTGCCGAGCCGGCCAGCAGAATCGTATTGGCTGCATCCCGCGCCAGGATCGAGACATCCCCCAGCGCGCCTTCCTCGATATTCATGACGCGCGCTTCGACGGTGCGCAGCGAGCGCAGCACCCCTGCCGAGCCGGCCACGCCGAAGCCCTTCTGTCCCGGCGCCACCGCCAAGCCCACGGCGGCCAGGACCGTCCAGCCTTCTCTGAAGGCCGTGACATCGAGCCCTGACGCCGTGAGAGAAGCGATCTCTTCCACTCTCGCCTGGGTCGAACCGTTCTGCAGCGCCACCACGGCGGCACCGGACACACCGACGCTGATACTGCTTTCCCCCGCCCGGGCAAAGCTTGCCCCACCGGCCAGCAAGCCCAGATGGGTCGCATCGTTGGCCGAGACGCCGATATCGCCTGCCACATCGAGCTGCGCCAACCCGCGAATGACGGCACGGGTGTCATCCTTGCCATAGTGCACCACCACCGAGCCGGAAACGCCGACGCCAAACGAGCCCTTGCCGCCGTCACTCTTGCTGTCGCCGCCGCCGCTACCGCCCTGACCCAGCTTGCCGGTCAACTCCGCCAGCACCTTGTCGTAATTGGTCTGGTTGTTGGGCCACTTGCCGGGGTCGTCCGGCTTGTCGCCGGTACTGCCGCTAGAGCCACCGGATGCACCGCCACCGGCTTCAGTGGCCTTGGGCTTGCCGCTGGCCGTGGCGCCGGCCACCGCCAGATCGATCACCACGCCGCGGGTATTGGCTTCGACACTAAGGTCCCCACCGACGATCAAACGCCCGGAAGGCGTGGCCAACGACTCAGCCAGGGTACCAATGAGAGCGCGGGTATCGCGCTCGACCACCGAGACGGCCACCGACGCCCCCACCCCCACGGGACCGCCGCCGGCGAAACCGCCGGCAATGCCGATCAGGTAGACGCCGTCATTGGCACTGACGCGCATCGCCGGGCCATCGGCGTCTTCGATGACGCTACCGTTGCCTACACGAATCTGCGAGCCTTCGGCCACCTGGGCCAGGCTCTTGCTCTGTACCACGTTGGCAATGGCTGCGGCATTGAAGGCCACCTTGCCGGCCTGACCGCCCGAGGCGCCAATATTGAGCAGCACGGTTTCGGCATCGGCCTGCACGTCCAGGCTACCGGCCAGCATCGCCACACCGGATTCGATCAAGGCAGTGGCGTTGGTCGTGAAAATCTGCACGCCCACCGAGGCGCCCACGGCGCTGCCCTTGTCCGAGGTCACCCCAGCCGCTTTCTGCTTGACCGTATCGACGCTGCTGGTCAGGCCTTCTTTCCACTGCTTGGCGTTGAACTCACCGCCACCGGCGATGCCCGGCAGCGAGATATTGCCCACCAGGCCGAGCAGATGGTTCTTGCTACCGGCCAGCACCGACACGCGCTGTTCGTCGTCGATGGCGTTGTCCGCATCGGCAAGGGCGTCGTCGAAGGTCTGACCATTTAGGTTGATGTTGGCGCCGCTCTTGATACGCGCGTCGCTCTCCTGCTGATTGAGCAGCACGTTGACGGCGCCCGCCAGCGCCAGCTTCTCACCCTCGGCCGTGGCCTGGGTCCAGGCATCGAAGCTCTTGCTGAAACCGAATTCACTGCCGAGGTAGCTCTGCAGGGTATTCAGGTAATCGAGCACCGCCTCCTCCAGGGGCGTGCCCTTGGCCTTCCACAGCGCTTCGTCGCTGTAGTCGACCTGGGAAAGATCGACGTCGTACCACCTGTCGTTGCCGATATATTCGTAAAGCTGCCCCACCTCGCCGCCTGCGGTGTGGCCCTTTTGAACCAGCACCACATCGCCGCCCGCGATGTCCTGGGTCTCGGTGCTGAGATAGGCGTCGCCCTGGAGGTCACCGCTGAACATCGCAATGAGAGGCGCAATGGCATTGGCCCCCCACACATCCAACGGGTCGACTTCATTGAGGCTGTAGGCTTCCACGGTGATGGTGCCACCTGCATTCAGGTCCACCGTGCCTTCTATGGCAGCGTTGGCTTTACTCTCGTAGATGCCTACCGCCACCGCTGCTGCCCCACCGAACGCCGCCTTCGACTCTTCCGCATCCGCGCTCTTGGCAGCCTTGGGCTCCTTGCCCTTCCAGGTGTTGTACTTCTCCTTCAACTTGTTGCCGATGGGAGTCCCGCTGGGTTTTTCCTTACTGGG
>NZ_JBYCKL010000121.1:0-5338 GCF_057473365.1 Halomonas sp. TH-94 | reverse complement strand
CGGCCTGCATCGCGTTCACCGTAGGCCCAACTCAACGAATAACAACATACCCCTGGAGCACACCGTGAAACATATCGAGAAAGGCACAAGCCTGAAGCGCATGCCCGGCGATTTCATCCGGGACCTGACGCCCGAGAATGCCAGCGCCGGCCTGGTGGCCGGCGTGTTCGGCCTGAGTGCCGGCGTCATCCACATCAGCGCCGGCACCGCAGCCGGCCTGGATTCCTCCTTCATCATGATCTGGGTGATCAGCTATCTGATGATCAACGGCCTGTTCGGCCTGCTGGTGCCGAGCTACTACCGGCTGCCCCTGCCCATGGCCAACTCGATTCCCGGTGCACTGCTGTTCGCCGCGGTGATCCCGGTGGTGGGTCTCGAGGCCGCTCTGGGCGCGACTCTGATTGCCGGCGCCATCTCGCTGGTGGCCGGTCTCACCGGAGTGATGGCCACGGTGATGCGGCTGATCCCGATGCCCATCGTGATGGGCATGATCGCCGGAGTGCTGCTCAGCTTCGGCACGCGCATGGTCGGCTCGCTGGACGACGCCCTGCTGCCGGCTTCGATCATGATCCTCAGCTTCTTCCTCGCCGCGCGGCTGTTTCGCCGCGTGCCGCCACTGCTGGTGGCCATGGGGGCGGGCATCGCTTACCTGATGGCCACCGGCGTCGACTTCTCCGGCATCCAGGCCACGGTTCGCTTCCCCGAGTTCATCGTGCCCGAGTTCACCCTGAGCGCATTCCTCGCCTACGGCCTGCCGCTGGCGATCATCCTGGTGGGCATGGAAACTCCCGCCGGGGTGGGGCTGGTCAAGGGCATGGGCTACGACAAGGTGCCGGCCAACGGCATCACAGCGGTGGGCGGCTTGGGCACCATGATTTCCTCGTTCTTCAACCTGCACAGCACCTGCATCGCCGCCCCCATGACGGGCATCTGCTCCTCGCCGGAAGCCGGTGAGCGCGACAAGCGCTGGGTGGCGGCGGTGATCACCGGGGCCATCTTCGTGGTGTGCGCGCCCTTCTACGGCTACGTGGTCAGCCTGATCGAGGCCACCCCGGGCTACTTCATCGCCATCATCGCCGGCCTCGCTCTGGTTCGTGTGCTGACCTCCGCACTGGCCATCGCCTTTTCCGGCAGAAAGCACGAGATGGGCGCACTGTTCGCCTTCCTGATTGCCGCCTCGGGCATTCAGATACTCGGGATCGGTGCCTCCTTCTGGGCGCTGGTGCTGGGTGTGCTGATCTCGATGATCTTCGAGACCAAGGACTTCGAGTTCATCGTCAAGCGCGAGAGTGCCACGGCGCCCTAGCGGAGCGGCCGTACCTTCCTCCGTTGGCCCGTGGTCGATCCCTCGCCACGGGTCTTTTTTATTCGTTTCGCATTCCACCCAATCGAGCGCGAGGTGAACGATGTCATTACGCCAGGACGCGTCGCTGTCGGCCATTACCGCCGGCTTCGTGGCGGTGCTGATCTCCTATGCCGGGCCGCTGGCGATCTTCTTCCAGGCCGCGCAGAGCGCGGATATCTCTGCCCAGATGATGAGCTCCTGGGTATGGGCGATCTCCATCGGTGCCGCACTGTCGGGTATCGGCCTGAGCCTATGGCTCAAGGTGCCGGTGATCACCGCCTGGTCGGCGCCCGGCACGGCGCTGCTGGTCACGCTTTTCCCCGGGCTGTCGCTGAACGAGGCGGTAGGTGCCTATCTCACCGCGGCGCTCATTGTTTTCGTGGTCGGGATGAGCGGTACCTTCGACCGCTTGATCGCGCTGATCCCGCCCGGCATCGCCGCGGCGATGATGGCCGGCATCCTGTTTCAGTTCGGCGTCGGCGTGTTCACCTCGCTGGAAGTGGCGCCGGCGCTGGCGGTGGGTATGCTTGTCGCCTACCTGGTATTCAAGCGCCTCTTTCCGCGCTACTTCCTGGTACTGCTGCTGCTGGTGGGTATCGTGCTGGCGGTGGTGCTGGAGGGCGCAAGCCTGGCGGGTGTTTCGTGGCAACTGGCTTCGCCCGAGCCGATCCGTCCCGAGTGGACGCTGCACGCTACGCTAAGCCTGGCGCTGCCTCTGGCGCTGGTCAGCCTCACCGGCCAGTTCTTGCCGGGCATGGCGATTCTGCGCGGCGCCGGCTACGACACCCAGGCTCGCCCGATCCTCACCGTCACCGGACTGGTCTCGATGCCGATGGCGCTTTTCGGTGGCATCACCACGGTGGTGGCGGCCATCACCGCGGCGCTGTGCACCGGCAAGGCGGCCCACCCCGATCCCGGCCGGCGCTACGTCGCCGGCGTGGCCAACGGCATGTTCTATCTGCTCGGCGCGCTGTTCTCGGGCAGCATCGTGCTGCTGTTCACCTCGCTGCCGGTGACCTTCGTCGCCCTGCTGGCAGGGCTGGCGCTGATCGGAGCCATTACCAGCAACCTCAGCGCGGCGGCGGCCGAGAAGCAGCACCTCGAGGCTTCGATCATCACCTTTCTGGCCACCGCCTCGGGGATGAGCCTGTTCGGCCTGGGCTCGGCCTTCTGGGGTGTGGCGATCGGCTGTGCGGCCTACCTGATCCTGCACCGGCCTTGGGCGCTTCCACGACAGCAGGAGGCATCCACCATTGCTGAAAAGCCGTGATTGCCCCGCAGGGAAAATTCGGCCAATGTCGAATCATGTGCGCCGGATGCCGGCCTATGACCTCAGCGCGAGCGTGGCTCCCATGTCTGATCGAGAGACCCCCGAGTACTCGGCGTGGAACCCCGGCCTCGAAGCCGACCTGCCCAGGCGCTACCAGCCCCTGGAAACCATCCATCGCCCTGAGAACGTCTCTTCTCTTTTGGCCGAAATCCCCGAGCTGAAAGCACTCACCGGCCTCGAGGAGGAAGAGCTGATCGCATTTCGCGCCGAACGCCTGGTACTGCATGAGCTGATCGTTCGGGTCACCGCCGACGTCATGGTTACGGAGGGTGAGGAAGAGGAAGTGCTGGGGCGCAATTTCCGCCACATCACGCTCACGGTTCTGGCGGACTATCTTGCGCCTCATCTGCCGCTGTTCCAGCAGGAATTCGACCGTCTGTACGCGGTGATAGAGGGGAGAGTGGGGGAAATCCTGGAGGCGGCCTTTGCGCCCGAGCCCGTGGTGGCCGACCCGGAGCCTCCTTCTTTGCTGGCCAGATGGCTGGGCAAGCAGGCTGCCCCGCCACGACAGGCGGATCGACGCTCCCTGGAGGAGCGCCATCATGATGCGATCCAGAGCCTCAAGCAGCAGGGCTTGGCCGCCCAGGATGAGCAGGAGCAGGCCATCTACAAGAGTGCATACCGAGTGCTGAGTTCGATTGCCGCGATCCAGGGCCATATCGGTCTGGATCGCGAGGTGTTGGTGAAGCTGATCGCCCGTCATGCCTGTAACGACTACGGCAGCCGTCTTATCGGCCATCTATTGGCGCCTCACCTCGAGCGGGCCATCGAGCATGAGGGCTACGCTCGGGTTCCGCTTGCCGACAAGCCGATTCTGATCAGCCTCAAGGGGGCCTCGGCGGCGGGCAAGAGCTCCCTGCGCCACCTGCTGAGACATACCCTGCAGGACCTGGGCATTCCGCGGGAGCAGTACGGCACCATCACACCCGACATCTGGCGCCGCCTGCTGCTCGACTATGAGGCCCTGGGCGAGGCCTACAAATATGCCGGGCGCCTGGCGGGCAAGGAGGTCAAGCTGATCGATGCCAAGCTGGACCGCTACATTCGCGACAAGGCCCGGCGGGATCGCACCATTCCCAACCTGCTGATCGACCGCTTTCGCTTCGACAGCTTTTCTTCCGAGACGGTGTCGCGGCTGCTGGATGCCACCTATGCCAAATACGTCTCCACCATGCACATGTACTTCATCATCACCCCGCCGGAAGCCACGGTGGAACGTGGCTGGGAGCGGGGGCTGGAGCGAGGGCGTTACAAGGCGGTATCGGACTTCCTGGGACACTGCGTCGAGGCTTACGACGGGATGCCCAGAGTGTTCTTCAAGTGGTTGAGCAGCCCTCGGCCCCGCTTCAAGTACGTCTTCCTCGACAACAGTGTACCCAAGCATACGCCGCCGGCAGTCGTTGCCCATGGTACTCGCGAGGTGCTGACCATCCTCGACCCCCTGGGGCTGGTCAATCTCGAACGCTTCAAGAAGATCAATACCGCGGCGACGTGTCCGCAAGAGGTATACCCCGGCGACGACACCTTGGCGGCCGTCAGGAATTGCACGTTCCTCAAGCAGTGCATCGCCAAGGTGCCCGATGTGCGCTTCGTCGATCGCGCTAGCGGTGAGATGTATCTGCGTGCCACCTCGGGGCGCTTTACGGTGGAGGATGTCGAGCTGCTGCGTACCAAGCGCCAGAAACCGGAGATGGCGGAGCTGTTTGCGGCGTTGGGAGTGTCGGACTAGCCGTTGGGTACGTGGCGGTTGTTGCCAAAGTGGATGCGACCGGGCCCGCGCGTTGGCGGGCCCGGTCGCTTTCCTGCAAGGCTGCTCGTTGTCTCCTTCAGAGCACTCCCTTGGCCTTGGCGGTGTGGGTGGCGATGGCGTCCATCAGCGGCGGCGAGAGGCAGTCGTAGGGCGGCAGGCCCAGCTCTTCTAACCGTGAGCGCACGGCGGACATGTTCTGCGGATCGGCGCCGGCCTCGATGATCGAGGAGACGAAGGCGGCGAACTCGGGGCCGGCCCAGCCCTCGTCGCGGGAGAGTTCTGTGTGGATGAAGTCGAGCCCATGGAAGGGGTGGCCGGTGTTCTCGATGCGGCCGTACATGTGCACACCACAGCCGGTGCAGGCATGGCGCTGAATGGCGGCGCTCGGGTCGACCACGTCGAGCTTCTCCTCGTGGGCAGTGACACGTAGCTGGTCGCGGGGGACGACGGCCACCATCGAGAACAGCGCCCCTTCGGGTTTCCAGCACTTGGTGCAGCCGCAGACGTGGTTATGGGCACACTGGGCGTCGATCGTTACCTCGACTCTGTCGTTACCGCAGTGGCAGTGCAGCTTGCCGCCGGTGAAGCCTTCGCTGCCGCGCTTGACGCCGTCGTCCACGGCAGGGTGGATGTGAACATTGTGGTGGCTCATGGTGGGGTGACTCCCCTGTGTTGTCGTTTTTGCGGGTTCTCTCGCCGCGGGTGGCGGCGTACGGGGCGTGCTCTGTGTCGCGGTGGCGGGCTTGCCGCCGAACCAGCGCTGGATCATGTCCATCAGGCTCATGCTGCCTCCTCGTCCTTGGGACGCGTTAATACCGAAGCACGGTACGGATGCTCTTGCCCTCGTGCAGCAGTTCGAACGCCTCGTTGATCTTCTCGAACGGCATCTCGTGGGTGATGAATTCGTCGATCT
>NZ_JBYCKL010000120.1:0-16825 GCF_057473365.1 Halomonas sp. TH-94 | reverse complement strand
TTTCCCGCTCCAGTTTTCTCTCCATCGTCCAAAATGCCAAGGCTCGGGCCGGAAGCCGGGACGCCGGACCGTCGAATCTCCTTTCCCGCTCCAGTTTCTCCCCCCTAAAAGAATTGATTACCTTGCCCAGGGCGAGGCTTTCTGCGTTTTTCCCGGCCGCGACTTGAAAAAAACCTTCGCGCCCTAATGTTCTGAACTCCTTTCCCATCCAACGCAAGGATGTCTCATGGCCGAACCGGCGCTGTCGATACGTGGCCTGACCAAGGTCTACGGCAACGGCTTCCACGCCCTGAAGGGCATCGACCTCGACGTGGAGCAGGGCGATTTCTTCGCGCTGCTGGGCCCCAACGGGGCCGGCAAGTCCACCACCTTGGGCGTGGTGTGTTCGCTGGTGCAGAAAACCGCCGGGCAGGTCTCGATCTTCGGCATCGACATCGATCGCGATTTTGCTCGCGCCAAGTATCACCTTGGCGTGGTGCCTCAAGAATTCAACTTCAACCAGTTCGAAAAGGTGCTCGACATCGTGCTGGCGCAGGCGGGCTACTACGGCATGCCGCGTCGCGAGGCACTGCCACGCGCCGAAACGCTACTCCGCGACCTCGGGCTGTGGGACAAGCGCAACGGTAGTGCTCGGATGCTCTCCGGCGGCATGAAGCGTCGGCTGATGATCGCCCGGGCGCTGATGCATCGTCCCAAGTTATTGATTCTCGACGAGCCCACCGCCGGGGTCGATATCGAATTGCGCCGCAGCATGTGGGAGTACATGCGCCGCATCAACCGTGATGAGGGCACCACCATCATCCTTACCACTCACTATCTCGAGGAGGCCGAGAGCCTCTGTCGCAACGTGGCGATCATCAACCATGGCGAGATCGTGCGGAACACCAGCGTGCGCGAGCTGCTCGCCGAACTCGATACCGAGACCTTCCTACTCGACCTGGCTCATCCCGTTACCGATGTGCCGCATATAGAGGGCTTCGAGGTTAACAGGGTCGAGAGCGCCCAGCTGTCCGTGGTGGTACATCGTGGCCAGCGACTCAATGACGTATTCGGTGCCCTGGGCAGCCAGGGCATCGAAGTCGTCTCGATGCGCAACCGGGCGAACCGGCTCGAGGAGATGTTCGTCTCCATGGTGGAGCAGGGCAACGACGAGCGCCGCGAGGCCGCACAGGCGGAGGCAGGCAAATGAACGCCACCCAGGTCGCCATCGCCTTGTATACCCTGGTCATCAAGGAGATCAAGCGCTTCACGCGCATCTGGCCGCAGACGCTACTGCCGCCCTCTATCACCATGGCCATGTACTTCATCATCTTCGGTAGCCTGATCGGCCCGCGTATCGGTGAGATGGACGGCTTCAGCTACATGGACTTCATCGTCCCCGGGCTGATCATGATGGCAGTGATTACCAACAGCTACTCCAACGTGGCGTCGAGCTTCTTCTCCAACAAGTTTCAGCGCAGCGTGGAAGAGATGATGGTTTCGCCGATGCCCAACTGGGTAATCCTCACCGGCTTCGTGCTAGGTGGCATGGCGCGAGGGTTAGGGGTCGGGGCGATCGTCACCATCGTGTCGCTGTTCTTCACACGCATCAGCGTGGAGCATCCGCTGCTCACCGTAGGGGTCGTGGTGCTTACCGCGGCGCTGTTCTCCATCGGCGGTTTCATCAACGCGCTGCTGGCCGACAAGTTCGATGACGTCTCCATCGTGCCTACCTTCGTGCTCACGCCGCTGACCTATCTGGGCGGTGTGTTCTACTCTATCTCGCTGCTGCCGACCTTCTGGCAGAACGCCTCGCTGCTCAACCCCATTCTCTATATGGTCAACGTGTTCCGTCACGGTTTCCTGGGGGTATCCGACATACCGGTAGGCTGGGCGCTGGCCGCCATCTTCGCTTTCATCATCGTGCTCTTCGCCATCGCCTTGTGGATGCTCGAGCGCGGTAAAGGAATACGTTCATGAGTCACCGTCCCGATACGCTCGAACATGCCCCGCTGGGGCGCGAGTCCGCCTACCCCGAGCACTACGATGCCGGGCTGCTTTATCCCATCTCACGCGCCGCAAATCGCTCACCGCTGGGTATTGCGGAGGGTAGGCTTCCCTTCGTCGGTGAGGACGAGTGGCACGCCTTCGAGGTCAGCTGGCTCAATGCACGCGGTAAGCCGCTGGTCGCCGTGGCGCGATTCCGCCTGTCGGCGGAGTCGCCCAACCTGATCGAATCGAAATCGTGGAAGCTCTACCTCAATAGCTTCAACCAGACCCGCTTCGACAGCCGCGAGCGAGTCATCCAGACCCTCGAGCGCGATCTGGCGCAGGCCGCCGGGGCGCCGGTCGCGGTGGCGCTGTTCGACGTCGACGACGCGACCCTCGACGTATGTCGACTGCCCGGGGAGTGCCTCGATGAACTCGACATCGATATCGATGCCTACACGCCCAGCGTCGAGCATCTCGTCGTCGGGGACGAGGTCGTCGAGGAGACGCTCTACTCGCACCTGCTCAAGTCCAACTGTCCGGTGACCGGCCAGCCCGATTGGGGTAGCGTGCTGATTCGCTACCGCGGCTCCAAGCTCGACCGCGAAGGCCTGCTGCGTTACCTGATCGGCTACCGTCAGCATCAGGACTTCCACGAGCACTGCGTGGAACACATCTTCATGGATCTGATGGCCAAGGCGCGACCCGAGCGGTTGCTGGTGCTGGCGCGCTACGTACGCCGCGGCGGGCTCGACATCAGCCCCTGGCGTGCTACCCCCGGCGAGCGCCCGCCCGAGCCCCTTCGCTTGTCGAGACAGTAGGTCAGTCGGAATAGCAGGCCGGCACGACAGCAAGCGAAGCAGTTGGTAGAGTTTGGTCGATCTTTTTCGTTGATTCGCGCGCGCAGACACTTGTGCAGTGTTTCCGTAAGGGGAGTGGTATGGACGCAATAAACCTTCTGCACCAGCGCAGTTCGATGGGCAAGTTGATGGGCCCGGCACCCGGCCCCGAGCAGCTGGAAGCGATCTATCGCGCCGCACTCAGAGCGCCGGACCACAAGGAACTTCGGCCCTGGCGCTTCATCGAGTTCTCAGGTGAAGGCCTCGAGCGGCTGGGCGAGCTCTTCGCCGAGGCCGAGTATCGCGAGGATCCAGACATTGCGGACGCGGCGCTCGATGCCGTACGCAAGAAGCCGCAGCGCGCTCCCATGGTTATCGCCGTAATTGCCAAGGTCACCCCCGACGTGCCCAAGGTGCCCAGGATCGAGCAGGTGATCTCCGCCGGCTGTGCTGCCCATGGCATACTGCTCGCCGCTCACGCTCTGGGTCTCGGCGCCATGTGGCGCAGCGGCAAGTACGCCTTCGACCCCACCGTACGCAAAGGGCTTGGCCTCGATGAAGACGATGAGTTGATCGCCTTCATCTATGTAGGTCAGCTAGCCGGCCGGCACAAGCCCATTGCCGAACATCGAATCAGCGACTTCGTCGAACGCTGGGACTGAGACGATGCGAGAAATCGGCCTACCGCATCCACGCCTCCCTTTGCCGAAACCCGGTCAGTACGACGAGCCACAGGCGTTTCTCGCCTGGCTGGCGGAAGCGATCCCCATGGTCGAGCACCTGGGCATCCGCGAGATGCATTGGGAAGATGAGCGGCTGATATGGGAGCTTGCGCTGGCCCCCAATCTCAACGACAAGGGCACCGGCTTTGGAGGCGCACTCACCGCCCAGACCACGTTGCTGGGTTGGTGCTGGACCACCCTGTGGCTGCGCCGGCGCGGCGTTGCACGTGATGTCGTGGTGGCCGAGGCCAGCCAGCGTTTTCTGGCGCCGGTTACCGGTGACTACCGCGTCGTCTGTACGCCTGAGAGCGAGCAGGGCCCCGGGCTTTTGGCAGAGCGCCTGGCGAACCGCGGGCGGGGGCGGATTGGCCTGACACAGCGGCTCTGGTGTGGCGACACCCTGTGCCTGGAAGCCCGCGGCGACTACGCCGTGCTGCCCGCTGCATGAAGTGGTGACGCCGAAAACCGGCTTGCAAACGCGCACTTAAGCCGTTAGACTTTGCGCCGTTCTGACGCACAAGGGCGCTGCCCCGGTGAAAGAACCGCAATGTGGAGAGGTGTCCGAGTGGTCGAAGGAGCACGCCTGGAAAGTGTGTAAGTCGAAAGGCTTCGAGGGTTCGAATCCCTCCCTCTCCGCCACAGATTCCGAAAAACCCGGCTCATCGAGCCGGGTTTTTTGTTTCGTCGACTCCCGACCGGTGTGGCTGCCGCCCAGTGCATGGGCAAGTCGTTCACGTGTTGCCGGACGGGCTTCCATGCAGCTGGCGATTCGAAGTAGGGTCGGCATTACACGATTTGTCGCTGATCTCGTACACGGCCGCTTATCCCAGGTTAGATACATGGGGCATCTCGGCTGCCAGACTAGCTACATGAGCCAGGGAGGCTCATCAGGGAAGAACGCGTCAGGATGACTCAGACCAGGGATGCTTGAGCAACGGAACGCTCAAGGAGGATGTAGGGAAGCGAAGATTCAGCCCGGCCGAAAGGCCGGGCTTTCTTTTTTTCATCTGGCTGCTGAGTGGATGAAACGTGTCATCGTCTCGAGAAAGGTGGCATACGCTTTAAACAGCTGAGTAAGAATAATTGTTTCAGTGGGTTAGGCAGAGAAGGAGAAATGGTAAGCCGTTTACAGTAAGTGAAAACACTACAAGCTTTGTCGGCAATTTCCTACAACAGGGCATATCCCAGGTTAACTGCGTTTTCCAACAAAGCTGCCATGCTGATTCCATGAGCAGGAGGCTCTCGACAGGGAAGAGCGCATCAGGATGATGCAAGATCCAAGGAAGCTCGACCAGGACGGTCGTGAGAGTTGCACGGAAGCAAAGATCAGCCCGGCCGCAAGGCCGGGCTCTTTCATTGTGGCTGCGCTTACGTTAAGTATGTATTTTTCGGAAACTTTAGGTTTGTCTGCTATAACTTGACGTATCCTTCCAATAGGTGACGGCATGCCGAACTCTGACTGGCTAGCCATCGTGCGCCTTGCAGCCATTGCCGGTTTGGCGACTGCCTTGCCTTCGACCACTTTTGCTGCTGCCGCGAACGGCACGATGCCTCCGGTTCCCGGCTGGGGTGGTGTTGCCTTGGCTGTAGTACTCGCTCTCGTCCTGGTGATGACCGGCTTGGTCTACCGCCGTCGGCTGATAAATGAAACGCATCGTATGCGTGCCAGTCGGGAAGAGCTGGCTACCATTCTCGATGGCGTCGACGCTTGTATTTTCGTCAAGTCTACCGATTTTCGTTACCAATATGTCAACCGCAAGGCGGCCGAGGTCATCGGCTTGCCGACCGAGTCGATTCTTGGCAAAACCGATAGCGACTTCTTTGACTCCAACATGGCCGCGGATCTTCGCTTCAATGATCGCCGGGTACTGGAGCAGGGTGAAAAGGTCGTGGCGGAGGAGGGGCATCTTTTCGGTGAAGGCGATGCCATCAACACCTATCTGTCGATCAAGCTTCCTTTATATGCAGGCGATGGCTCGGTGCGTGCACTGTGCGGGATTGCCACCGATGTGACCGAGTATCGTGATATCCAGGAGAGCAAATATCGCCTTACGTTCTACGATCCGTTGACCGGGCTGCCCAACCGTCGTTTGCTGCTGGATCGTCTCGAAATGGTCGTCAAGGGGACTCGGCGTAGCGAGCGCTACGCTGCGTTGCTGTTCATTGACCTCGATGACTTCAAGGTCATCAACGAGACCCAGGGGCTCTACAGCGGCGACAGGTTGCTGCAAAGGGTGGCGCAGCGCCTCGAAGATGTCGTGCGAGAAAGTGATACCCTGGCGCGGCTGGGGGCCGATGAATTCGTCTTGCTCATACACGACCTGGGATTGGATGTGGAGCAGGCGGCCCATGCCACCGAGCGAGTGGGCGAGAAGCTGCTGGGACAGATAATGAGTGCACAGGCCGAGGACGATCGGCTGATGACACTACCCGTCACGGCCAGCATCGGCATCGCGCTTTTCGCCGATGGCACAGCCAACGTCGATACCGCCATGCGCCAGGCGGACATTGCCCTGCAACAGGCCAAGGCGGCTGGGGGAAACACGCTGCGCTTCTTCAATGCCGAGATGCAAGCCGACGTGATGGAACGAGTCTTTCTCGAATCCGATCTGCACCAGGCGCTGGCGCGCAACGAGCTGTGCCTTCACTATCAGGTGCAAGTGGACGATCACTCAAGGGTTACCGGCGTCGAGGCCTTGATCCGCTGGAACCACCCCGGACGTGGCCTGGTACCGCCTGCACTTTTCATACCCTTGGCGGAGAAGAACCGCTTGATCCTGCCCATCGGCTATTGGGTACTCGAAACGGCTTGCCAACAGTTGGCGGCTTGGTCCGAGGAGTGTGACAAGGAGTGGCTATCCATTGCGGTCAACGTCAGCTCGGTTCAGTTTCATCAAACGGATTTCATTGCACGAGTGCAGCACACTCTGGAGATGACCGGCGCCAACCCGGCGCGATTGATTCTGGAAGTCACCGAAAGCTTGCTGATGGAAGACCCGCAGCGAGTGCGTGACATCATGTTGCGTCTCAGCAAGGTCGGTATTCGTTTTGCCTTGGACGATTTCGGTACCGGCTTCTCTTCGCTCAATTATCTCAAGAGGTTGCCCTTGCATGGGCTGAAGATCGACAAGTCGTTCATCAACGGAGTGCTCGAGGATCCCGTCGATGCGGCAATCGTGAACACGACGATTACCCTGGCGCAGAGTCTCGGACTGGAAATCACCGCAGAGGGTGTCGAGAACGAGGCCCAGCATCGCTGGTTGCTCGAGCATGGCTGTAAGATGTTCCAAGGGTATCTCTTCGGCCGCCCACAGGCGATGCAGGACCTGAAGCTGGAAGGGCGTGGCAGCTATCTCCCTATGTGATCACGGAGCCTGGTCACTGTGCTCCCTCCATTTCCTGTCGCCGCTGGGTTAAGCTGGCTCGTACATGTTGCCGGAAGATTCGCTTCCTCAGCCTTGCCATTACACAACGGAGAGTTTCATGTCCTTACGCCCTTTGCTAGCCGCTGCCGTGCTGATGTTTCCGCTGACAGCGCTGTCGGATGCGCCCAACATCGTGCCGGGCCAGTGGCAATTCACCAGCACCACTTCCGTCAAGGGCGACGTGCCGATTCCCGACCAGACGGAAAGCCATCAGGAGTGCATCGTACAGGGCGATCTCGACGATGCCGATTTCCAGTTCCTGGAAGTCGAGGAAGGATGTGAACTGCTGGAGCACAATGTTTCCGCCGACGGAGTCGACTACCGCATGGTCTGCCATGCCGAAGGTGGCGAGGCCAACATCGACGGCCGCATGGACTTCCTGGGTGAGCGGGTCGAAGGCAGCGTGAACATCGATACCGATTCTCCGATGGGCCAGATGCGCCTGGAGACTGCCATTGAGGGTGAGCGGCTCGGCGACTGCTGATCGCTGCCCGATGTCATGAGACGCCGAGGCCACCCCATGGGGTGGCCTTTCGTCTTTCAGCCGACCGGACGCCCGCTGGCGATCGGGCGCTGGCGGCAGCCTCTGCAATCGTTGCCGATGCCGAAAAGTGCCTTGTCGATGCTGTAGCGCCGCTCGATCCTGAGGTTGTCGCAACCATGCTGATGCGGCTGGCAAATGCCCTTCGATAGCGGCAGCCATTTCGATTGGTGAGCAAGAGCAACTAGGCAGTAGCGTCCCAGTTGCCGACATCTACGATGGCTGCCGCTAGCCATCCAGATGCTGGGTCATTGGGGGCTCAGGATCGGCGATCGCGGCTTGTCGCCATTTCGGCTTCCAGCCGCTGCTTCACATCGCCTGGGGAGCCGGTATGGCGCGCCAGCAGATCGTAGGCCACCGGCACCACGAACAGTGTGAAGAAGGTGGCCGCGGCCACGCCTGCCATGATTACCGTGCCGATCACCATGCGCGATTCGGCACCGGCACCGGTGGAGAGAATCAGCGGAATGGCGCCGGCCATGGTGGTGACCGCCGTCATCAGGATCGGGCGCAGGCGCGTCACGGCGGCCTCGAGCAGGGCATCGCGAAAGGCCAGGCCCTGGTCGCGCAACTGGTTGGCGAATTCGACGATGAGAATACCGTTCTTGGCGGCAAGGCCGATCAGCATGACGAGTCCGACCTGGCTGTAGATGTTGAGCGACTGCCCGGTGAGCAACAGGCCGAGTAGTGCGCCGCTCATGGCCAAGGGCACGGTGAGCATGATCACGAAGGGGTGTACGAAGCTCTCGAACTGAGCCGCCAGCACCAGGAATACCACCAGCGCACCCAGCACCAGCAGGAAGGTGGTGGCACCGCTGGCCTCGCGATAGTCGCGGGAAGGGCCGGCCACGTTGGTTTGTGCCTCGGGCGGGAGAATCTCGTTGGCCGTCTGCTCCAGATACTCCAGTGCTTCGCCCAACGGATAGCCATCCACCAGATTGGCTTCGATGGTGATGGAGCGAATGCGGTTGAAGCGGTTCAGCGTACTGGCTCCGGCATAGTCGGTCAGTGTCACCAGGCTGGCCATAGGGATCAGCTCGCCCGAGCGCGCCGAGCGTACTTGTATATTGTCCAGGGCGCGGGGGCTGTTCTGCCTGGCACGGTCGCCTTCGAGAATGACGTCGTACTCCTCTCCGTCGTCCACGTAGCGCGTCACGTTGCGCCCGCCCAGCAGCACCTCCAGGGTACGGCCGATCTCGGTCACCGTGACCCCGAGTGACGCCGCTCGCTCGTAGTCGATGTCCACGCGCAGCTGTGGCTGCGTTTCGCGGTAGTCGCTCTCCAGGCCCGCCAGGCGCGGGTTGTGCTCACGAATGTGATCAAACATCAGATCGCGCCACTCGGCGAGCTGCTCGTAGGTTCCGCCGCCCAGCACGAACTGCACCGGCTTCTGCACGCGCTGGCCGAATCCCTGGCGCATTACCGGGCTGGCCTGTATCCCGGGAAGGTCGGCCAGAACTCCGCGTACCTCGTCCATTATCTCCCAGGCGCTGCGGCGGCTTCCCCAATCGGCCATGTTGATGATGGCGAAGCCGCTGTTGTAGTTCTCGATATTGCCGAACCCACGCGGTGCGCGGATCACCACGCGCTCGAGTTCGCCCGAGTCCAGCAGCGGCTGCAGGCGCAGCTCGATCTCGTCCATGTAATCCATGATGTAGTCGAACGTGGCGCCTTCGGGGCCGTTGACCAGGATGATGAAATTACCCCGATCCTCCTGGGGGGTGTATTCATTGGGCAATTGCTCCGCCATCCAGAGGGTTGCCGCTATCAGCACGGCGAAGACGGCCAGCACCGCCAGGCGTGCCTTGAGCACTGCCTCGAGAAGCATACGATAGATACGCTGCGACAGTTCGAGCAGCCACTGCACGCCGCGGGCCGTCCAGCTGTCCCCCATGTTGGGCTTGAGAATCTTCGAGGCCATCATCGGTGTCAGAGTGAGTGCGAGCAGGCTGGAGATGGCCACTGCCGCCGCCATGGTCAAGGCGAACTCGGAGAACAGGCGGCCCACGTTGCCCTGCAGAAAGCTCAGCGGCACGAAGACCGCGATCAGCACCAGGGTGGTGGCAATCACGGCGAAGGCGATTTGCCGGGTACCGCGAAACGCCGCCACCAGTGGCGTTTCGCCGTAGTCGTGCATGCGCCGGTTGATGTTCTCGAGCACCACGATGGCATCGTCGACGATCAGACCGATGGCCAATACCAATGCCAGCAGGGTGAGCAGATTGATCGAGAACCCCATGACGGCGAGCGCGATGAACGAGCCGATGATGGCAATGGGAACCGTCACCGCCGGCACCAGGGTAGTGCGCACGTTGCCGAGGAACATGAAGATCACCACCACCACCAGCCCCATGGCGATGAACAGCGTCAGCACCACCTGCTCGATGGCGCCGGCCACGAACACCGAGGCGTCGAAGTTGAGGCTCAGCTCCATGCCCTCGGGCAGGGTAGCCTGTAGCCGATCCATCTGCGCCTGGACCCCCTGGGAGAGCTCCAGCACGTTGGCGGTGGACTGCATCATGATCCCCAGTCCCACCATCGGTACGCCGTTGGCGCGGAATACGGAGCGGTCGTCCACCGAACCCACTTCCACTCGGGCGACATCCCCCAGCCGGATCAAATAACCGTCGCTACCCTGGTCGATGGCCAGCCGCTGGAAGTCCTCCGCCACGGCGAAACTGCGCGGCAGACGAACGATGAATTGTCGCTCGCGGGATTCGATGGAGCCGGCGGGAAGCTCCACGTTCTCGGCGCGCAGGGCGTTCTCCACGTCGCTGACCGTCAAGTTGCGCGCCGCCAGGGCGTTGCGGTCGAGCCACACGCGCATCGCATAGTCGCGCCCGCCGCCCAGGCGTACCCGGGCCACGCCGGGCTGTACCGAGAGGCGGTCGACGAGGTAGCGGTTGGCGTAGTCGGTCAGTTCCGGCATGGAGTAGCCTTCGCCGGAGAGGCTCAGCCACACCACGATTTCTTCGCTGGAGTCGGCCTTCTGCACTTCCGGCGGGTCGGCGTCGTCGGGCAGGTTGCGCTGGGCGCCGGCAATGCGGTCACGCACGTCGTTGGCGGCAGCGTCGATGTCCATGCCGAGATTGAATTCGATGTTGATCCGCGAACGTCCATCTTCGCTGGAGGAGGTTACGACTTCGATACCCTCGATACCGGCAATGCGATCCTCCAGTACCTGGGTGATGCGCGATTCGACCACGTTGGCCGCCGCGCCAGGATAGCGGGTGTCGATACTCACCACCGGCGGGTCGATGGCGGGGTACTCCTGCAGCGAGAGCCGTTCCAGCGAGAGCAGGCCGAAGGCGACGATCAGCAAGGCGAGTACCGTAGCCAGTACCGGGCGCTGGACGGCAATGTCGGACAGGCGCATCAGGTGTCACCCTCGTCGCGATGCGCTTCGAGAATTTCGCGAATCGATGATTCATCGCTGGCGACCCCCAGGAGCTTCACGCGATCGCCTTCTCTGGCACGCTGGACGCCATGGGAGACCACCAGTTCATCGGGCTCCAGCCCTTCGCGCACCTCGGCCTGACCGATGCGCCGCTCGCCGACGCGCACTTCGCGACGTTCCACGCGGTTCTCGTCGGCCTCGTCGATCACCAGCACGTACTGACGGTCTCCACTGGGGATCAATGCCGATTCGGGGACGACAACGGCCTGGCGCGGACTGCGTTGCAGGACCACTTCCATCAGCATGCCAGGGCGAAGGCGCAGCTCAGGATTGTCGATTTCGGCACGAATCGTCACGCTGCGGCTGACCGGGTCGACCCGCGAGCCGATGCTGCTCACCTCGCCCTCGAATATCTCATCGGGGAAGGCCACGCTGCGTGCCGAGAGCGCCAGGCCTGGTTCGAGTATCGCCAGGTGAAGCTCCGGCACGCTGAAGTCGAGCTTCATGACGTCAAGCTTGTCGAGGGTGACCAGTTCGGTGCCAGGGGTGACCAGACTGCCGACACTGATATTGCGAAACCCGACAACGCCGTCGAAGGGAGCGCGTAGCTGGTAATTGCCCAGCCGCGCTTCGAGCCCCTGAATGTCCGCTTCCACCTGGCGCAGTCGGGCTTGGCTGTCTTCCACGTCGGCGCGAGGCGCCATGTTTCGGTTCTGCAGTTGGCTAAAGCGGTCGACGGCGCTACGGCGCTCGTCACGCAGGGCCTGGGCGGCGCGCAGCTGGGCCTGTACTTCACCGTCTTCCAGGCGAATAAGCAGTTGGCCGGCCTCTACCGCCTCGCCGTCGCTAAAGTTCAGCTCGGCGACGATCTCCGTTACCGTAGCCGATAGCGTTACGCTCTCGTCGGCACGCAGGGTGCCCAGTGCTTCAAGCGGGTCGGACCAAGGCTGGACTTCGGCTCGGGCGCCGATGACGGAGGTGCGGTCCTGGGCGGCCAGCGGTAGCGACACGATCAGCAGAACGCAGAGCGGCGCCAGCCAGCGCCAGGCCCCAGAAAAAGAATTGCGCGATATGGTCATGGGTGGCTCTTGTCATTTTGGCGGCATGAGAGGGTGCCATCCTGGCATCCTTTATCAGGCTACTTATTCTTGGTGCTGCAAGTGTGACAACAATGCGAAAACGCCTAGCGTATATAATTATACAATGATTGTACACAGGTGGGATGATGTCGGAGGCGGGGCTCTCAGCGGGTAGGCAGGATTAGGCTATGGGGGTGGGTGGGAATGACAGTGGGATACCGTTGAGCAAGCAGCAGCAACGACAGGGCCGGCTTTGGGAGCCGGCCAGATTGGTTACTCCTCGATGTCACCCATTTCATCGATCAACGCTGCGAAGGCGTCGCGCTGCTCGTGAAGCGTATCGGTGAGCTCCCCCTCATCCATGTATTGTACCGGCAATAGCAGGCGCTCTTCGGTAACTTCGATGAAGCGCTCATCGCGAGTGGCGGCCTCCATGGCCTGGGCAAGACGCTCGGCCCGTTCGTCGGGTACGCCGTGCGGCAAGACTGCCATCAGGATGTCCCCCGGAGTGATTTCATAGCCGGCTTCGACCAAGGTGGGGGCATCGGGAAAGGCTACCAGACGATCCGCGGCAAGACTCAGCAGTACCGGCATTTCACCGCTGTCGGCGTAGCCAGAATGGGTGCCGCCGCTGTAGGCGAAATCGACATCGCCGGAGAGAATCAAGGGGGCCATGCCGGCTCCCCCTTCGGTGGGCACGATGCGCAGGTCGAGCTCCTCCTGTTCGGCAATGTACTCAATGATGAGCCGATCCTGGGCAGTTTGGGTAGCGTAGCTCAGCCCCGGGTTTTCGCGGGCATACTCGACAAGCTCTTCCCAGCTGTCGCCGAACGGCCGGTCTTCACCTGTCACGAACCCTGCCTGTGCCAGAGAAACGCCGGCTACGTAACGAAAGTCGTCGAGTTCGTAGTCGGTGTCCATCGCCAGCGGGGCAAACGTCAGCGGTGAGGAAGGCCCATAGAGAAAGGTGTAGCCCTCGTCGTCGTTATTGGTCAGGCGGGTCAGGGCAACCCCCATACCGGCACCGGGCTGGTTCACCACATTGACCGGCTGGCCGAGCTCCTCTTCCAGTACATTGGCCAGTACACGGCCTTGTATATCGGTGCTGCCGCCTGCGCCGAAGCCGATCACCATGGTCAAGGGTTGGCTGGGAAAGTCATCCGCCTGTACACCACTTACCCCCCATATCAGCGCAGATGCGATAGCGGTACTGACAGCGATTGCCTTCTTCGGATACGTCATCTTGTGCCTCTACTTATTGGAATGAAGTTTCTTCTGTTGGCGTGTTAAACCTAGCACACTAACGAAACACTGCTTGACCGCCATGGGCTTGTTTCATTTCTGCTGCTAGAATGCGCAGCCCTCAGGAGTGGCAACCCCAAGCGGCGTAGGTGGAGCATGCAACCGGATGTGGTAGTGATAGGCGCGGGTGCGGCCGGGCTGATGTGTGCCCTCACCGCCGGCTATGCGGGGCGGCGCGTGCTGGTGCTCGATCACGCCAAAAAACCGGGCCGTAAGATCCTGATGTCCGGCGGCGGGCGCTGCAACTTCACCAACCTGGCCACCGGTCCGGCCAACTTCTTCTCTGCCAATCCTCACTTCTGTATTTCAGCCTTGAAGCGTTACCGCCCCGAGCATTTCGTCGAGCTGGTGGAACGTCACGGCATGGATTATGTGGAAAAGGCGCCAGGGCAGCTTTTCTGCGCCCATTCGGCCAAGGACATGCTCGACGTACTGCTGACCGAGTGCGAGTGGGCCGGTGTCGAGCTGCGCCTCCATACCTCGGTGGAGCGGATCGAGCGCATAGGGGAGGGCATGCGGCTCATCACATCTGGCGGGAGATTCGATACCGGAGCCGTGGTGATTGCCACCGGTGGACTCTCCATTCCTACCATGGGAGCCACCGGTTTCGGCTATGACGTCGCTCGCCAGTTCGGTCTGGCAGTCACGCAGACGCGCCCGGCGCTGGTGCCGTTCACCTTGACCTCGCAGTGGAAAGAACGGTCGGCCGAGCTAGCCGGAGTGAGCTGTGAGGTGGCGGTCGGCGTCGTGCGTGACGATCAGCGATTGGGCCCGGGGCGCGAGCGTCGCTATCGCGAGCCGATGCTGTTCACCCACCGCGGCCTTTCCGGTCCGGGCATGTTGCAGATATCCAGCTACTGGCAGCCCGGCGACGAACTCGAGATCGATCTGTTGCCCGGGTGCGAGATCGCCGGCGCCCTGGCGCAGGCTCGCGCTACCACGCCGCGCCGCCAGCTCTCCACCTGGCTTGGTGAGCGGCTGCCCCGACGTTTGGCCCAGGCGCTGGTCGAGTGGCACGGCGAGGACCCGCCATTGGCCGAGCTTTCCAATACGCGAATCGAATCCTGGCAGGCCCGCTTGGGGGCCTGGCGGCTCAAGCCCGCCGGCACCGAGGGCTGGCGCACCGCCGAGGTGACGCTGGGTGGCGTCGATACCGCTGCGATCTCGTCGAAGGACTTCAGCGTCGAGGGTCTGCCTCAGCTGCGCTTCATAGGTGAGGTCCTCGACGTGACCGGTGAACTCGGCGGCTACAACTTCCAGTGGGCCTGGGCATCGGGTGTGGCCTGTGGCCAATCACTTTAGCGGCGCTGCCTGGCCGGGGCTGCGGCACTGAGCGCGCTGTCGCTCGAGTTTGACCGCAGCATATCGGCCCAAGGGCGATAGCGCAGCGAGAACACGGCGCTTGGATGGCAGGCGGGGGCCTGGGCCGGCTCGCCAGGAATGGCCTGGAAGGGGGCGTCGGGCTCGCTGATCTGAACGAACGCCTCTCGTACGATGCCGATGCGGCAGTCCAGCGCTTCGGCGTAGGCCTCTCTGACCGGGAGGGGCAGTGCCTGGGTGCCGTGGCCGTCCTGCCACCACACCTGTATGCCGGCATCCGCGAGCTCACCCAGCCAGCGGGCATACACATCGGGAGAGAGAATCCCCCCCGTGAAAGCGCTGATATGCAGCGGGCGGTCGAGACGCGAGGCCAGCGACCTCAACTGGGTTTCGAGCTCTCTTCGGGTAGCCGGATTTTCGAACAGATAGTCGTCGAGTTCGAGCGGCATGTACCAACCCTCGACATCGAGACCCCATTCCCCCAGCGCTTCATGCTGGGCCAGGCCGTGGCTCGACTGCTGATACCAGTAGCTGGCGAAGCGCTGGTCGTCAGGGAGTATGTTGTAATACTCCGGATCGTGGCGCAGCCCGAGAATCAACCCCAGGCCTTCCCGCTGGGCGGCACGCAGAGTAACCGCCAGCCACCCATCGCTACCGCCGAAGTCGTCGTCGCCATGGCGCGTCCACTGCACGATCAGGGTTTCCACACCGTGCTCCACCGTACTGCGCCAGAGCGTTTGCCACTCGCTCTCACTGAGAGCGGCATCACTGTTATGCGGCTGATAGAACAGGTGCTCGTCGGCATGTGCCGACAGCGCCAACAGGAATGCCAGCGTCATCGTCAAGATTCGCATCAAAAATTGACCTCCAGGCCGGCCATGAAGCCGCCTTCGTTATCGTGCAGCTCGCCGCTCAGGGAATGTTGGTACTCCACGCGCAGGGCGACGTTGCCGCGATAGGCGTTGTAGCTATCCTCGTCGAACCAGCGCTGCCAACGTAGCCCGACACCGACCCGCGTATCGTGCTCCCAGCGCTCCTCCTCGCTGGCGCTGGCTTGGGCCATGATGTAAGGCATCAGCGTCTGTGGGCTTTCCACTGGCAGCGTGTAAGCCTGACCATGGCGATAGCGCGCTAGGGCGCTCTTGTTGCCTGAGCGCGTCCACCATGCCAAGTCAGTATAGAGGGAGCGTTCCTGCCAGTGGGCCTCGTCGGTACGCCAATCGTTACGGTAGTTGCCCTGATCGAGAAAGCTGGCCATCATGCGCAGCAGCGGTTCGGTACGCGTATCGTCCGTATCGCCACCGTGAATACCCTGTTCGTGGTAGAGCTCAGTGCTGAAGTTCACGTTCCGGTCAGCGAACGGCTTGGCTCGCAGGCCGACACCGGTGCCCAAACGGTCGTTGCTTCCCAGCGAGCCGCTATGCTGCACACGCCCGAACAGGGCGAGCTGGCGTCCGTCGCGAATCGGCTCATCGCCCAGGGCATGATCCCAGGTGAGGGTGGATGTGCTCTGTCGACGGTGGTTCCGCTCGGTTGCCGTAACCGCGGCGGGGGACGACGTGGCTGTCAGCGACACTCGGTTGCGCCTTGACAGGGTCTCGTGTTGACGCCGCATCTGGTAGCGTCTCTGGATCAGTTCGGCAGGCGTCTCGTCACCCACGTGGAGGGGCCGGTGCACCAGGTCGATGCCTTCACGCAGCCGCTGTCGTGCAGCCGGATTGTCTCCCGCTTCGATATGGCGCGCCGCCAGGGTCTCGCGCAGCTGATGGTTTTCGGGGTAGGCCGCCAGGCTGCGCTCCAGCAAGGGAAGGGCGTGTTGGCGCTGTACCTCGTCATCGCTGCTGGCCAGGCGCAGTGCGTGGTCGAGCCGATAGATCGGATTGTCGGGCGCCAGCTCGGCTGCCTCTGCCAGCCAGGCATTGGCCTGCGCTTCGTCGCCCAAGGTGCGAGCGGTGGCCGCAGCGGCGTAGTAGCGTTCCGCTTGAGGCTCGTGTTCCAGGGCTTGGCGTTGACGTCGCCAGGCGGCTTCGGTGTCGCCGAGGGCGAGCGCAATGTCGGCGCCTGTCTGCCAGTCATCGCCATGCTGCGGTTCGCCATGCGTCCAAAAGTGCTCTGCCTGAGCTGTTTCGCCTACGGCCACGGCACTGCGTGCGGCGGCCATGGCTGCGGTTGAGTCGAGTGTCTCGGGTGCGAGTGTTTGCCATAGCGAATAGGCCGCCGGGGCGTCGCCGG
>NZ_JBYCKL010000119.1:0-74362 GCF_057473365.1 Halomonas sp. TH-94 | reverse complement strand
CTGGGACGCGACGAGCCCAACAAGTGGCTGACCTATGGCGGTGCCGCCCTGTTGAGCGCCGTGGCCCTGGGCGG
This sequence comes from Halomonas sp. TH-94, assembly GCF_057473365.1. Lineage (NCBI taxonomy): Bacteria > Pseudomonadati > Pseudomonadota > Gammaproteobacteria > Oceanospirillales > Halomonadaceae > Halomonas > Halomonas sp. TH-94. The sequence continues at coordinate 74,288 of NZ_JBYCKL010000119.1, read as the reverse complement.
CGTGTTGCTCGGCATGTTGCAGTAGAGGCCCACACCGACCGGGCCTACAGCGTATAGGTAGGGTGCCCCTTGTCCAGCTGACCGGCCAGGAGCGTCTCGATGCGGTCACGCACACTGTGATCTTCGGAACTGAAATGGATACCGATGCCCGGCACCCGTCTACCCGCCACCCCATCGGGGGACACCCAGACCACCTGGCCGGTGACCGGCACTCTTTCGCTTTCACCCGGCAGGGTCAGCAGCAGGTAGACTTCCTGACCGAGCTCGTAGCGTTCACGGGTGGGCACGAAGATGCCGCCTCGCTCGAGCAGCGGCATGTAAGCGGAGAGCAGCGTCTGCTCGTCCTGGATCGTCAACGACAGGGCCTTCTGCGGAGCCATGGGTTCTCCTTTCGGGTGCTTTGCTCAGGAGCGCAGCAGGGTCGACCAGCGTACCAGCCAGGCCTCGAGGACCAGCTGCGGGTTGGGGTTGCCGCCCGTCGCCAGCAAGCGGCGCTGCTCCTGGGCAAAGTCCAATAGCCGAAACCAGTCCTGAACTCGTGCATTCTTGACCGCCTGGCGATAAAGCGGCAGCAGGTCGGGATTGCGCACCGCTTCGGCCTCACCTGACAGGCCCAGGCGAATCAGATCCTCGAGCCAGGCAATACCGTACCATAGTATGGATTCAAGGGACTGGCGGTCGAGGCGCGCCGCTTCAGCCACCGGCTCGGCACCACGCACCAGTGCATCGAAGGTTTCATGCAGCTGCTTGCGTAACCCCCGCGCCTCCGCCGAAGCCAGCTCGGCTGCCAGAAGCGGCAGTCCACCCGATACCTGATACCAGAACTCGGCCTCCTCACGACTACCCAGTGACCTGGTCAGCCAATCGATGCTCTGTGCATGATCGGGCAGCGGCAGACTCCAGTGCTGACAGCGCGAGCGAATGGTAGCGAGCATGCGCGAAGGCACATCGGCCAGCAGCACGAACTGGGTGCGCTGCCCTGGCTCCTCCAGGCTCTTCAACAGCGCATTGGCGGCCGCCACATTCATCGCTTCCGCCGGTGAGAGGACGATGACGCGGTGCCCTCCCTGCTGAGCGGTCTGGGCGACGAAGGCGTTCACCTCGCGTATCGGGTCGATGCGAATCTGCCGTTTGCCCTCTTCCGGTGAGATGCGCACCAAATCGGGATGATAGCCAGCCGCCATCATGCGACAGCCGTGGCACTGACCGCAGGCCACATCCCCCGGCGAGGCGCACAGCAGGTAACCAATCAGTGCTTCGGCGAAGCGCTGCTTGCCGACGCCGTGAGGACCGGAGAGCAGCAAGGCGTGTGGCAGACGCCCGCTGCGATGCAGCGTCAGGAACTGGCGCCACAGCGTATCATGCCAAGGTAGCGGCGCTGGTGGTAACGAATCGCTCACAGCCACTCACTCACACGTGTTTCAAGACATGCCGTGAGGCGTGCCTGTACGGTAGCGAGCGGGGCGTTAGCATCGATCACCGCCACTCGCTGCGGCGCCGCCTCCGCCCGCGCCAGGTAGCTGCGACGTACGGCCTCGAAGAAAGCGCGGTGCTCCTGTTCGAAGCGGTCGCGGCCTTCGCCACTGGCATTCAGCCGGCCTTGCAGCCGCTGCTGCGCGGTTTCGACCGGCATGTCGAGCAGTAGCGTCAGGTCCGGCTCCAGGCCACGCTGCACGAAGCGCTCGAGCTCGGCGATACGTGCCGTTTCGATACCCCGTCCACCGCCTTGGTAAGCAAAGGTGGCGTCGGTAAAGCGATCGCAAAGGACCCAGGCCCCCCGCTCGAGTGCCGGACGAATTTTCTGGGCGAGGTGCTGGGCTCGGGCGGCGAAGATCAGCAGCAGTTCGGCATCGGCATCAAGGGGCTCTTCTGCCTTGGGCGATAGCAACAGTTCACGCATGGCTTCGGCCCGCGGCGTACCTCCGGGCTCACGGGTGCGCACCACCTCGATACCGCGTGCCGACAGCCAGCGTGCCACGCACTCGAGGTTGGTGGACTTGCCTACCCCCTCGCCACCTTCCAGAGTGATGAAACGTCCGCGCTGTAGCATCAAGGGCTCCTGTGGGACCGGCCGCGCTTCGGCATGCCGCTCAACGGTTGCGTATGTAGCGATTCACGGCGTTGTTGTGTTCGCGAAGAGTGCGTGAAAAATGGTGTGTGCCGTCACCGCGCGAAACGAAGTAGAGCGTATCGCCGGGCAGTGGATCCACCGCGGCCTCCAGCGAAGCGCGCCCCGGCATGGCGATGGGAGTCGGTGGCAAGCCGTTGATCACATAAGTGTTGTAGGGCGTGGCCTCCTGCAGGTCCGCGCGCGTGATCCGCCCTTCATAGCGCTCCCCCATCCCATAGATCACCGTGGGATCGGTCTGCAAGCGCATACCGGTCTGCATGCGCCGTTTGAATACGCCGGCGATCTCGCGCCGCTCTGCGGGCGCGCCGGTCTCACGTTCGATCAGCGAGGCCATGATCAGTGCTTCGTAAGGCGAATCGATGGTCAGATCGTCGCTGCGTGCTTCCCACACCTCATCTAGCACTTGCTCCATGCGCTGCAGTGCCTGACTCAGAATGTCGAGGTCGCTCATGCCCTTGTGGTAGCGATAGGTATCGGGGAAGAACCACCCTTCGGGGTGCCGGCCTTCGCGCTCGAGCAGCGCCATGACCTCGTCATCGCTCAAGCCTTGGGTGCGATTCTGGAGCTTGGGGGCGGCGTCCAGACGGGCCCGCATCTGGCGAAAAGTCCAACCTTCGGGAATGGTCAGCGGGTAGGTGACAACACGATCGCTGCCGAGCAGCTCGATAAGCTCACGCCCGCTCATGCCCGGCTCGAGCAGATACTCACCCGTACGCAGACGGGGGATCGTTTCGGGCTCGATGCGTGTCAGCAGACGAAACGCCCATTCGTCCTGAATCAGGCCGCGCGATGCCAGGTCCGTCACTACCCGATTGTAGCCGGCGCCTCGGGGCACTTCGTATAGCGTCTCTTCTTCCACCGCAATGGGTGCCTCCAACCGGCTCTCCCAGTAGCGAAAGCCGGCAAAGGCCGCCACGCCTGCCAGGATGATCAGTACTATCAGGACCTTCACCACACGCAGCATGCATTTTCCTCATTACCTGCCGTTTGCGCCTGCAGCTCCGGCTGCGGCCTTCAGCTATTGAACGTCGACGGATACCCGAGCAGCTCATGAGCCGCACTCTGCAAGGAGCGATGAAGCGAGCCCAGCGTCCAGCACTGCTGGCGGCGACCATCGGCATCGTCGAGGCGAACCACAGGCCAGAGCCCCTGAACCGAGTTGCCTAGCCATACGGCCTCGGCCTCGGCCAGTACCTCGGGGCCGACCGTCACCTCCGAGAAGGGATGGCACGCCATCAGCGCCTCGCGCAGCGTTCCCGCCACGCCGCAGCCCTCCAGGCGCGGGGTCTCAAAGCGTCCCTGTCGCAGCCAGAACAAGTTCATGCTGGTGGCTTCGATCAGGCTGCCCTGACTGTCGCAGAGCAACCCTTCCGCCACCTCGGAATCATCCCATTCGCGGCGCGCCAGTACGTTCTCCAAGCGGTTGAGATGCTTGATACCCGCCAGCAGCGGCTGAACACCCAATCTCAAGCGGCAATGTCGAACCCGTACGCCGGCATTCCAGCGCTGCGCCTGAGGCGTAAAGTCGGTGACCTGCCACAGCAGCCGCGGCTCGGCCGATGGCGAGGGAAGATAGCCTCGGCCGCCGCTGCCCCGGGTAAGGATCAGCTTGAGCACCTTCAGGCCCGGGCCCGCCTTGGCCGGCAGAGCGTCGAGCTCCCCTGCCGGTGGCATGGGCATTCCCAGCGTGGTGCAACCCCGAACCAGCCGCGCCAAGTGCCGACGCCACAGCAAAGGCTCTCCATCCCGCACAAGGACGGTTTCGAACAGCCCATCGCCGTAGGCCAGGGCTCGGTCGTCTGCCGGGACCCACTGATCCGTCAACGACCGTCCCATGCAATGCCCTCAGCGCAACCGAGAAAAGACCAGGGTTCCGTTGGTACCGCCGAAGCCGAACGAGTTCGACAACGCCACGTCGATCTTCATCGACCGTGCCGTATGCGGCACGTAATCCAGGGTGCAGCCTTCCTGAGGGTTGTCCAGGTTGATCGTTGGCGGTGCCACCTGGTCGCGAATCGCCAGGATGCAGAAAACCGCTTCGACCGCCCCGGCAGCCCCCAGCAGATGGCCGATCATCGATTTGGTGGAACTCACCGCCACGCCGTCGGCCGCGGCACCCATGACTTTTTCGATGGCGCGGCTCTCGGCCAGATCGCCTGCCGGCGTCGAAGTACCGTGGGCGTTGATGTAGTCGACCGCCGAAGGATCGATCCCGGCATCGCGTATGGCGTTGCGCATGGAGAGCGCCGCTCCACTGCCGTTCTCGGGCGGGGCCGTCATATGGAAGGCGTCGTCGCTCATGCCGAAGCCGGTCAGCTCGGCGTAGATTCGCGCACCGCGTGCCTTGGCATGCTCGTACTCCTCGAGCACCAGGATGCCGGCACCGTCCGACAGCACGAAGCCGTCGCGGTCGCGGTCCCATGGGCGGCTGGCAGCCGTAGGATCGTCGTTACGGGTCGACAGCGCTCGAGCGGCGGAAAATCCACCCAGCCCCAGCGGGGTGGTGGCCATCTCGGCACCGCCGCAAATCATGACATCGGCGTCGCCATAGGCAATGGTACGAGCGCTGTAGCCGATGTTGTGCGTCCCGGTGGTACAGGCCGTGGTGATGGCAATGTTGGGCCCCTTGAAACCATGCTGAATGGCCAGGTTGCCGGAAATCATGTTGATGATCGAGCCGGGAACGAAGAACGGCGAGACGCGCCGCGCGCCCCCCTTGTTGAGGGCATTATGGTTGTGCTCGATCATCGGTAGACCGCCGATGCCGGAGCCGATGGCCACGCCGATACGTTCGGCATTTTCCTCGGTGCACTCGAGGCCTGCATCGCTGATCGCCTGTGCTCCCGCTGCCACGCCGTACTGGATGAACAGATCCATCTTGCGCGCATCCTTGGGATTCAGGTACGGGCTGATGTCGAAGTTCTTGACCGAGCCGCCGAAGCGGGTGTTGAAGCTGGTGGCATCGAAATGTTCGATGGGGGCGATGCCGCTCTTGCCGGCCAGGATATTCTCCCAGCTCTCATTGACGGTGTTGCCCACCGGCGTGACCAACCCCAGTCCGGTCACCACAACTCTACGAGCCATCAGCAATCCTCCAGACAACCTTGATGACACGGCCCATCCACAGGCCGTCTTTGCGCGCATTATACCGGACATGATCATCGCTTGGGCAGCGCAGCCCAAGCTACAAGCAAAAAGCCGCCCTGGGTCTCAGGACGGCTTTTCCAGGGCCCGGAACGGCCCTTCACCTCAGCAAGCGGTGACGAACGCGCCCTTACTGGTGGGCGTTGACGTAATCGATGGCTTCCTGAACGGTGGTGATCTTCTCGGCTTCCTCATCGGGAATTTCGGTATCGAATTCCTCTTCGAGCGCCATGACCAGCTCTACTGTATCCAGGGAATCAGCGCCAAGGTCCTCGGTGAAGGAGGAGCTGTTCTGGATATCCTCTTCCTTGACGTTCAGGCGCTCGGCCACAACCTTCTTCACGCGCTCTTCGATGGTGCTCATTATACGTACTCCAGTCGTTCAAGTTAGCCGTTCAGATGACCAGCCGTTGGTCCGCAAACTCAAGCTGCGGGTAGTTTATAGACGCCCCCCGGTCGGCGCAACCGCCGACCGATGGGAGCTTCAACGCATGTTCATGCCGCCGTTGACCTGCAGCGTTTCACCAGTAATGTAGCCGGCGTTATCGCTGGTCAGAAAGCCAACGGCGGCAGCGATTTCTTCAGGCTCGCCCAGGCGTGACAGCGGAATCTGAGTCAACAACGCCTTATGCTGCTCCTCGGGAAGCGCGCTCGTCATGTCGGTAGCGATGAAGCCCGGTGCCACCGCATTCACGGTAATGGCCCGCGAGGCCACTTCACGGGCCAGAGCACGCGTGAAGCCCTCCATGCCTGCCTTGGCGGCAGCATAGTTGGTCTGGCCGAGATTGCCCATGGTCGCCACCACGGAACTGATACTGACAATTCGTCCGAAACGGGCCTTGGTCATGCCACGCAGACACGCCTTGGTGACGCGGTACACCGACTTGAGGTTGGTATCGAGTACCGAATCCCACTCATCTTCCTTCATGCGCATCAGCAGGTTGTCGCGGGTGATGCCGGCATTGTTGATCAGAATGGTGGGCGCGCCGAACTCCTCGGTGATGGCCTTGATCAAGGCATCGACACTGGCCTGGTCGGTGACATCCAGGGCCCTGCCGCCCCCCTCGATGCCATTGGCGCGCAGATCCTCGTCGATCCGGGCCGCACCGGATTCGGTAGTAGCCGTTCCGATCACTATACGCCCCTGGCGTCCTAGCTCATGGGCGATGGCCCGACCGATGCCGCGACTGGCGCCGGTCACCAGGGCGATTCTGCGTTCGCTGGTCATAACCTGTTGCCGCTCCGAATGCTGTTGGGTCCTGGGGCTCGGTGCCCCTGTTTGTTATCGGGCCGACACACGCCGGCCCCGTTGCACCGTCTCCGGTTACTGCTCGACCGACTCACGCGCCAGCGTGAGGGCCGCCTCGAGGCTCTCGGGGTCGTTGACGGCGAGCCCCTTGCTGCCCTTGGCGATACGCTTGCCAAGGCCGGTGAGTACCTTGCCCGGTCCGCATTCGATGAAGACCGTGGCACCCGCTGCCGACATGGCCTCGACACAGGAGGTCCAGCGAACCGGCTGGTAGAGTTGCTCGACCAAGCGCGTGCGCAAGGTTTCGACATCGGCATGTGCCTGCGCATCCACATTCTGGTACACCGTATAGCGCGGCGGACGCATGTCGAGGTCAGCCATGGCGGCCTTGAGTCGCTCGGCGGCCGGACGCATCAACTCGCAGTGCGACGGCACGGACACCGGCAGCGGCATGGCGCGCTTGGCCCCCGCTTCCTGACACAGGGCGATGGCACGCTCGACGGCCGCCTGGGTGCCGGCAATCACGACCTGCCCCGGAGCATTGTAGTTGACCGCCGCCACGACCTCATTCTGCGCCGCCTCGGCACACGCAGCTTCAACGGTGGCATCCTCGAGTCCGAGAATGGCCGCCATGGCACCCTGCCCTACCGGTACCGCTTGCTGCATGGCCTCACCGCGCAGGCGTACCAGGCGAACGCCGTCGGCGAAACCCATCACACCGGCACAGACCAGAGCACTGTACTCGCCCAGACTGTGGCCTGCCATTGCGCCGGGACGAGGCCCCTCCAGCTCCTGCCAGACACGCCAGATGGCAACGCTGGCCGTCAGCAGCGCCGGTTGAGTGCAGGCGGTGGCGTTGAGCGCCTCATCGGGCCCCTCCTGAACCACTTTCCACAGGTCGTAGCCCAGCGCATCGGCAGCCTCCTCGAAGGTCGTCCGTACGACACTGTAGCGTTCTGCCAGCTCTCGCAGCATGCCCAGCTGCTGAGAACCTTGCCCGGGAAAGACGAGGGCGAGGGGTTGAGTCATGTCGTTCACCATTACTCTTGTTGAGTGCTGTCAAATGCGACCGCCCAGCTCCAGGTCCAGTTGCGTCGGCAAACCGCGACTGACCTCCTGCGCGGCCCGCAACACAGCATAGGAAAAGCCCGTGGCCTCGGCACTACCGTGACTCTTGATCACGATGCCGTCGAGCCCCAGCAGACTGGCGCCATTGTAGCGCACCGGGTCAAGCTCACCTTTGAGCCGACGCAGCGCCGGCCGTGCCAGCATCCCGACCACACGGCTGCTCCAATGGGATTCGAAGGTTGCCTGGACCCGCTCGATCAACATGCGAGCCAAACCTTCGCTGGCCTTGAGCACCGCATTGCCAACGAAGCCATCGCACACCACCACATCGGCCGAACCGGCGAAAATGCCGTTTCCCTCGACGAAACCGATATAGTTGAGCGCCCCCATTTCAGCCAGTAACGCGTCCGCTTCACGCACCGTCTCACTGCCCTTGGTGCCTTCGCTGCCAACGTTGAGCAGCGCCACCCGTGGAGCCGCAATGCCATCCACATGTCGCGCCATCACTTCGCCCATTCGTGCGAAGTCGACCAGCCGAGCGGGAGCGACGTCGACATTGGCACCGAGATCCAGGAGATAGCAGCGCCCGTCACCGCGCGTGGGTATGGCGGTGCAGATAGCCGGACGCGGGATGCCTGCCACCGTGCCCAGGGCACGGCGCGACAGCGCCATCAGAGCCCCCGTGTTGCCGGCACTGACACCCGCCGCGGCCTGGCCGCTGGCCAGATATGCCAACATCATCGCCATGCTCGTCCCACCGCCACGCCTCAGCGCATCGGAGGGCCGCTGATCCTGACGAATGAAGCTCGGGGCATGATGAATGCGCAGATGCGAACCCGCCGCGGCAAGATGCCGCGGCAGGTTGTTGAGCTCGGCTGACAGCTGGTCGCCAGGACCGAACAGATCGGCAGAGAGCCCCGGCCAAGCCTGCACGGCGGTCGCTGCTCCCTGAACGGCAGCAGCAGGGCCCGCATCTCCGCCCATCGTATCGATGGCAATCCGCACGTTCAGGTGCCGATGGTCATCGAAGCGGGTCGACTCAGACGTCGACTACCTTGCGGCCACGGTAGAAGCCGTCGGGAGAGACGTGGTGGCGCAGGTGAGTGGTACCGGTTTCCTTGTCCTGGGACAGGGTCGGTGCGCTCAGGGCGTCATGGCTACGACGCATGCCGCGCTTGGAACGGGTTTTACGATTCTGCTGAACTGCCATGGGTGTCACTCCGAAGTGAGACGAGAAACAATCAGGATTTGTCCTTGAGGTGGCGCAGCACCTCGAAAGGACTGGCGGGAGCCGGCTCGTTCGATTCGGCCTCCTCACCGCTACTCAGCTGGTCGCGCGAGACACGGCAATGCGCCTCGTCGTGGTAAACCACCTGGGGCAAACTGAGGATCAATTCATCCTCGACCACCTCCAGCAGGTTCAGCTGTTCGTTCTCCACCAGCACCGGCTCATGGGTGCTTGGCAGTGCTGCCGCAAGGTCGTCGTTCGAGACCATGCCCAGCAAAAATTCGCTCTCGACGCGCTGCGCCATCGGCTCGAGGCAGCGCCTGCAGGGCAGCTGCAACTCGGCCTCGAGGCGGCCGCGAATTTCGCGGCGCCCCTGAGCATCGATACCGAAATCGAGCCATACCTGACAGTCGCCCACCTGCTCGCCCACTTGGGCGGCAAGGCGCTCGAACTGGTCGAGCGCCATCAGGCCCGAGAGGGTTTCGGCGCGGGCAGCAAGCCGGTAAGGCTCGACCCTATTGGGAAGTCGTGAGGTCAACATAGGCGCGCAATGATAGGCACTCCCTAAGCCCCTGTCAAAGACGCCATGTCAGCAAGTTACAATACCTGCCTGTTCCAGCGCCGTCGAAACTATCCACCCCTACTCACAGGAGCGCATCATGCCCCGACTCGTTCTCGCCTCAGGCTCCCGCTGGCGCCGCCAACTGCTTGATCGCCTTGGAATACCCTATGCCTGGACCAGCCCCGACATCGACGAGACGGCACGCCCTGGCGAGACACCCGAAACGCTGGTGCACCGCCTCGCACTAGCCAAGGCCAGCCGCGTGGCCGAGGAGTATCCGGATCACTTGATCGTCGGCTCGGATCAGGTGGCTGTTTTCGCCGGCCAAATACTCGGCAAGCCAGGCGACGAAGCCACGGCCCGCGCCCAGCTGGCGCGATTTTCCGGCCACCGGGTCAGCTTCATCACCGGCCTGGCGTTGATCGACACCCGCAGCGCTCGGCACCAAGTCTGCCACGAGCGCTATGACGTCCTCTTTCGTCGCTTGACGAGCGACGAAATCGCCCGCTATGTGGAAAGAGAACAGCCCCTGGACAGCGCCGGCAGCTTTCGCATGGAGGGGCTCGGCATCACGCTGTTCGAGAAGCTCGAGGGCGACGATCCCAACACGCTGATCGGCCTACCGTTGATCCGACTGTGCACGCTACTGCGTGAGGCGGGCCTCGACCCGCTGGGCGATCAAGGCAGCTGGTAGCGTACCGGCGCCCTGCCGGTGGGCACTCCCATCCACTCAGCAGCGACCCGCCCAAACTGGCGGGTCAACCGCTCAAAGGGGTCCAGCCGCGGCGTGTAGTCATGCAGCCGTACCTCGCCGAACAGGTCGCGACTCAGCGCATCCAGGCTGCTGATACCATCGACCAGCCCCAGCTCCAGCGCCTGCTGGCCACTCCACACCAGGCCGCTGAACAGCTGCTCGTCCTCTACCAGACGATCGCCGCGACCCAAGCGCACGGCCTCGATGAATTGGCCATGGGTGGTGTCCATGACCGTTTGCCAGAACTCACGCTCCTCAGGCGCCACAGGCGAAAATGGGTCGAGGAAGCCCTTGTTCTCCCCGCTGACGTAGATCCGCCGCTCGATTCCCAGGTTATCGATGGCCTCTTCGAAACCGAAGCTGGCAAAAATGACGCCGATCGACCCCACCAGGCTGGCCGGTGCGGCGATAATCTCGTCGGCCGCCGCGGCCATGTAGTAGGCGCCGCTGGCACCGACATCCTCGATTACCGCGATGATGGGCTTGTCGCCCTCTTCACGCAGCCGCATGATTTCATGAAAGACGCGCTGCGACTGCACCGGGCTACCGCCAGGACTGTCGATATGCAGCACGACGACAGCGGCATTGGGGGCATCCCAGGCACGATTGAGTCCTTCGATGATGCGCTCGGCGCTGGCCGGCGACTCACTGTCGATCACTCCGCGCACGGTCACCACGCCCAAATGCCGCCGCTCCGGCTCGCGGGCACCGTCGCCGAACAGGCTGTAGAAGCTGGTCGCCAGGGAGGCCAGGATCAGCGCTGCAAAGAAGAAGCGGAAGAACAGTTTCCAACGTCGCGAGCGGCGCTGTTCCGCCAGCACCCCGCCGATCCAGCGATCGAGCGTCTCCTGCTGGGCAAGCCGCTGCCGCTCGCGCAACACTTCGGCACTTTCGGGCGGCGGCGGCGATTTCTCGCTCCTGGCCTGGCGCGCATCGCGCGCCTGGTCGGACGTCAGCTCCGGTCCTTCGGTCCAGCGGGCTTCACGCTCGTCACGCTCCGGGCGCTTGTCATCATCTTGCCGCTTGTCGTCGCTCATTGACTCGTCTTCCTTATCACTAGCTAGCGGGTCAGCCAGTCGAACAGTTCGCTTACCGTTCCGGCAGTATAGACAGGCCGACTCGCCGCCAGGCGCCCCGGCCCATGCACGCCCCAGGTAACGGCAACCCGATCCATGCCCAAGGCACGCGCCATCTCGAGATCGTACTCGGTGTCCCCTACCATGACGGCCTCTTCGATCGGCGTATCCAGCTCGACCAAAAGCTCCTCGAGCATTTGAGGGTGCGGCTTGGAACGGGTTTCGTCAGCGGTGCGACTGGCGTGGAACCAGTGGCCACTGCCACTCTCCTGAAAGATGCGGTCGAGCCCCCGCCGACTCTTGCCAGTAGCCACGGCCAACCGTCGCTCCCGACGCTCTCGCAGCATGGCGACGCCTTCTTCGACCCCGTCGAAGAAGGCCATCGGCGTCGTATCGGCCGTGACGAAATGATGGGCGTAGCGGTTACGTAGCAGCTCGAATCGCTCGGCATCGATCCCCGGGCACAGACGATCGATGGCCTCGGGCAGGCCGAGACCGATGATGTCACGTACGGCACCCTCCTCGAGATGCCCCCAGCCGGCATCGAGCGACGCCGCTTGCATGCTGGAGACGATGCGGGCGACGGAATCCATCAGGGTTCCGTCCCAATCGAAGATCACCAGTCGATAGCGCATGATAGCTCCGGTCGAATTTTCGCGGTGTACAGCTTCGGCGCTCGGCTCAACGCCCCCCGCGGGCACGTGAGAGCACGGCCTCGAGCTCCTCGGGCAGGGGAGCTCGAATCTGCACCGGCCGCCCGCTGCTTGGCTCGGGAAAGGTCAATGACTCGGCGTGCAGAAAAAGCCGCGTCAGGCCCAGGTGGCGTGCCAAGGAGTCGCCTTCCCGCGAGCCGTACTTGTCATCGCCCAGCAGCGGGAAGCCCGCGTGGGCGGCATGGACCCGAATTTGATGGGTGCGCCCGGTGACGGGCTCGGCTTCGATGAGGGTCGCCTTGGGAAAGGCTTCACGAATGGCGAAGCGGGTGCGCGCCACCTTGCCGGCCGCATCCACCCGCACCCGACGCTCGCCATTACCGGCATCGAAACGATCGAGCCGGGCACTGACGAACTCGCGACGGACCGGCCAGCGTCCGGCCACCAGGGCCAGGTAGCGCTTGTCCATCTGATGACGCTTGAGCGCATCGTTGAGTGCCAGCAGTGCCGGGCGCGACTTGGCCAGCAGCAAGCAGCCCGACGTATCGCGGTCCAAACGATGCACGAGCTCGAGGAACTCCAAGTCTTCGCGCACCTGGCGCAGGGCCTCGATGAGGCCGATCTTGACCCCGCTGCCACCGTGAACGGGAAGGCCAGCTGGCTTGTTGATCACCAGCCAGCCCGGCCCTTCTACCAGCACGCTGCCGGCCAACAGGTTGCGCAGCCCTTCACTGACCTGCTTGACCGCCTCGCGCGGCGCCAGCTTGAGGGGCGGGATGCGCACCAAGTCCCCCACCTGCAGGCGGTAGTCGGCCTTGACCCGCTTCTTGTTGACCCGCACCTCGCCCTTTCGAACGATGCGGTAAACCAGCGTCCGCGGCACGCCTTTCAGTCGTGTTATCAGAAAGTTGTCGACTCGCTGGCCCGACTGGCCTTCGCCCACTTCCACCCACTGTACGTCGCGCCCCTCGGCCATGAGACTCCTGCTGAAAATTCGTTGTGAGGCAGCATTCTAACGCACTCCGCGACGCACTGCGCCAATTGCTGCCCTTTGCCATTACTGCTATATTGCCAGCTCGCTCGGATGGATCCCTTCGGTCCCATGGCGCCTGCACGACAGACACGCAGGCCGGAGCGACGAAATCGGGCCGCGACGACCCTTGAAACGAGTCCCGCCGCCGACGAGTGATAGCAGTAAGAGACGACAAGTAGTGACGCCACGCCCGGATCCCGGCTCGCACCAATGAGGCGAGCGGTGGCCACGGGAATCGTTCAACATCGTGCCGGTGGCCGGCGTTGGCGAATCGATGAATGCCAGGTGTCTGGCGGTGACCGCAGGGCCGGATGGGAGTAGCCCCACCGAGACATGTCCTGCCTCCGCCGCGTACTCAACATGATCATCTCGTGCTGGGCCCCTTTACGGGTGCCGGTACGATCGGGCGCCACTGTGCATCCGCGACATGCGCTGAGCACAAGCACGCAGCACCCAGAGGTTCGCCTTCTTCGATGCCCCCCGGCGCGTCCAGATTGCGAGACAACATGAAACGGATGCTCATCAATGCGACTCAGCCGGAAGAGCTGCGCGTCGCGCTGGTCGATGGACAACGGCTATATGACCTGGACATCGAATCCGGTGCCAGGGAGCAAAAGAAAGCCAATATCTACCGCGGCAAGATTACCCGCGTAGAGCCTTCCCTCGAAGCCGCCTTCGTCGACTTCGGTGCCGATCGCCACGGCTTCCTCCCTCTCAAGGAAATCTCCCGCGAATACTTCCTGAAGGATACTTCGGGGCGCCCCAGCATCAAGGAAGTGCTCAAGGAGGGCCAGGAGGTCATCGTTCAGGTAGACAAGGAGGAGCGTGGCAACAAGGGTGCTGCGCTGACCACCTTCATCAGCCTGGCCGGCCGCTTCCTCGTTCTGATGCCCAACAACCCCCGTGCCGGCGGCATCTCTCGCCGCATCGAAGGCGAAGAGCGCACTCAGCTCAAAGAGGCGATGGGCCACCTCACCGTACCGGACAAGATGGGGGTGATCGTACGCACCGCCGGCATCGGGCGCAGTGCAGAAGAGCTGCAGTGGGACCTCGATTACCTGGTCCAGGTGTGGGAATCGATCACCGAGGAAGCCGGCAAGCGCTCTGCCCCCTTCCTGATCTACCGCGAATCCAACGTCATCATCCGCGCCATGCGCGACTACCTGCGCCAGGACATCGGTGAGGTACTGATCGACAGCCCCGAGGTGCACCAGGAGGCCCTGACCTTCATTCGTCAGGTCATGCCCTCGTACCAGCAGAAGATCAAGCTGTACGCCGACGAAGTGCCGCTGTTCTCGCGTTTCCAGATCGAGTCTCAGATCGAGACCGCCTACGAGCGTGAAGTGAAACTTCCCTCCGGTGGCTCCATCGTCATCGACCACACCGAAGCGCTTGTCTCCATCGACATCAACTCGGCGCGTGCCACCCGTGGCAGCGACATAGAGGAAACGGCGCTCCAGACCAACCTGGAAGCCGCCGACGAGATCGCACGCCAGCTGCGACTGCGCGACATCGGCGGCCTGGTGGTCATCGACTTCATCGACATGAGTCCCGCGCGCAACCAGCGCGACGTCGAGAACCGCATGCGCGATGCGCTCAAGCTCGACCGCGCCCGGGTACAGATCGGCCGCATCTCGCGCTTCGGACTGATGGAGATGTCGCGTCAGCGTCTGCGCCCCTCACTGGGCGAGACCAGCGGCGTGGTGTGCCCGCGCTGTAACGGCCAGGGCACCATTCGCGACGTACGCTCACTGTCCCTCTCGATCATGCGACTGATCGAAGAGGAAGCAATGAAAGAGCGCAGCGCCCAGATCCGCGCCATCCTGCCCGTACCGGTAGCCACCTACCTGCTCAACGAGAAGCGGGCGGTGCTCGCCGACATCGAGAAGCGTCAGGGTGTCCGCGTCCTGGTACTGCCCAACCCCGAAATGGATACGCCGCACTATGACGTGCAGCGTCTGCGTGACGACCATATCGAAGAGGAAGGCGAACAGGAGAAGTCCAGCTTCGAGCTGTCGGTGGAAACGGAAATCGGCAAGGAACCGGACATGAGCATCGCCAAGCCGGTTGCCCGCTCCGAGGCAGCCGTCAAGACGGTGATTCATAACGAACCGGCCCCGGCTTCACTGCAGCAGGAGCCCACCCCGCCTCCCGCCGCTCCGCCGGCTGCCGCACCAGCCCCCGCCGCGGGAGTCCTCGGACGCCTGCTCAAGGGAGTCAGCAAGCTGCTCGGCGGGACGGATGGCGAAAGCGCTACTCCCCCGGCACCTCAAAAGCCGGTCAACATCCCGGCCAAGTCCCGTAGCAGTGAGGAAGAGCGGAGCGAACGCAACGGTGGCCGCCAGCGGCGCCGCACACGCAGCGAGTCCCAGGAAGAGGGTCGTGGCCAGCGCGGACAATCGCGCCAGCAGGAAAACAGCCGTTCCGATTCACGCCAGGAGACGCGTCAGGATAGCGCAGGCGGTCGTGGCGAAGGACGCGGCGAAGGACGCGGCGAAGGACGCGGCGAAGGACGCGGCGAAGGACGCGGCGGCCGTGGTCGCGGTCAGGCACGTGCCGACAAACCGCAAACCGAGGAAGGTCGCCAGACCAAGACGCGTAGCCGCGATGACGCTCCTCGGCGGGCAAAACCCGAGCCCCAGGAAAAGCCGCTCGAGCAAGTGACCGAGCAGCCCAAGGACGATGACGGCAAGCCCAAGCGTACGCGGAACAATCCGCGTAACCGCACGCGCCAGCATGCTCTCAACCCTCAGGCCGAAGCAGAGCAGAAGCGCCTCCAGGCCGAAGCGCCTCAGCAGCCTGAAAACGACGGCGAGCCCTCCAAAGCCGAGCAGGACAAGGCTGAGAAACCCAAGGCCGATGCACCCCAGCCGGATGTGAAGGCGGCTGAAAAGCCTGTTGCAAAGCCAGCCGAAGCGACCTCTGAGCAAATGGCCGAGCCGGTGAAGAGCGAAGCGCCGCAAGTCGAGCAGTCCAAGGCTGATGAAGCACCCAAGCCGGCAGAAAAGAAGGCGGCTGAGAAGCCGGTTGAAAAGCAGGTCGAGCAGAGTGCCGAGTCCTCCGCCGGGCCGGTGAAGAGCGAAGCGCCCAAGGCTGAACAGCCCAAGGCCGATACGCCCAAGGCGGCTGAAAAGCCGGTTGAAAAGCGGGCAGAGAAGACTGCCGAGTCCTCCGCCGAGCCGGTGAAGAGCGAAGCGCCCATGGCTGAGCAGCCCAAGGCCGATGCGCCCAAGGCAGCTGAGAAGCCGGTTGAAAAGCAGGCCGAAATGACTGCCGAGCCGTCCGCCGAGCCGGTGAAGAGTGAAGCGCCCCAGGCTGAGCAGCCCAAGGCCGATGCGCTAAAGTCGGCTGAAAAAACGGCAGAGAAGCCGGAGGAGAAACCAGCAGAGAAGCTCGCCAAGCCAGAGCTGAGCGAAGCTCCGCAAACCGAGCAGCCCAAGGCAGAAGCGCCCAAGGCGGAAGTGAGCGAAGCCCCTAAAGCTCAGGACCCCAAGATCGACTCAGTCGATTCAGCGGATCAGCCCTCGAGTGAGCAGGAAGCGATCGCTCAACGCCGTCGCCGCCGTGCGCACAACGACCCGCGTGAAATCAAGCGACGCGAGCAAGAGGCTCAGAAAGGAAATCAGGGCTGATCAGCCCATGTCATACGAAAAGGCCCGCAACGTGCGGGCCTTTTTCGTTGGCAGCCACTACTCCGGCGGCCATAGGCGATCAGCCAACACGCCTCAGTCAGGCCACCCTGGGCTCGCGCTCGAGCATCACGCCGAAGCGCTCCCGGACCCGTTCGGCCACTCGGTCAGCGAAGGCCAGCAGCTCTGCAGCGTTACCGCCACCGAAATGCACGAGCACCAGGGCCTGACGCTCGTGCACGCCAAAATGCCCAAGGCGGTAGCCCTTCAACCCACAGCGATCGATCAGCCAACCTGCTGCCAGCTTGACGCCTCCGCAGGCCAACTCGAATCTTGGCATGTCGGGCCACTCTGCCAGCAGCAGCTCCGCCATGTCTCGCTCCACGATGGGGTTCTTGAAGAAGCTGCCGGCATTACCCAGCTCAGCCGGGTCGGGCAGTTTCTCGCGGCGAATGGCGCATACGGCTTCGGCCACCTCCAGCGGAGTCGGCAGCGGACCTACACGCTGCGCCAGATCGCCATATGCCAGGCGCGGCAATGGCGTACGGGAGAGTCGCAGTGTCAATCCGGTAATGGCTACCCTGCCCGCCAGCTCGCCCTTGAAGATACTGTCGCGATAGCCGAAGCCACACTCCTCGGGCGTGAGCACGGCGCTGTGGCCGCTCTCCAGGAACAGCACCTCGACCGCCTCCACCACCTCGCATAGCTCGACGCCATAGGCGCCGATATTCTGGATCGGGGCGGCACCGCAGTGGCCCGGTATCAAGGCCAGGTTCTCGGTGCCCCACAACCCGCGAGCAGCCAGCGCCATGACCAGCGGATGCCATTCGACACCCGCGCCGACATGCACTCGCACGCTGCTACTCTGGCGCTCCAGCCACCAATGCTTCAGCGACGGACGTATCACCAGGCCCGCCAGCCGCTCAGGCAGAATTAAATTACTGCCGCCACCCAGCAAGGTCACGGGCCAGTTCCGTTCGGCGGCTAGACGCAGCAGTCGGCGCAGTGCCACCACAGTGACCGGCTCGGCAAAACGCTCGGCCAGGCATGGGAGTCCCAGGGTATTGAACGGGGTCAGATCGTGCTCGACCCGCCACTCATCTCTCAACGCTGCGTCCCCTCGAGACGAAGCGCAATCGCTTCGACCAGGCCACGAGCTGCGGCTTCTATCAGGTCAAGTACATCTTCGAAGCCCTGATCACCGCCGTAGAAGGGGTCGGGCACCGCACGGTCGCTGTGACCTGCAAAGTCGAGGAACAGGCCGATGTGCGCCCGGCAGCCATCGGGGCACTGGGCCCTAAGCGCTTCCAGGTTGTCGTGATCCATGGCCAGCAGGTAATCGAAGCGCTGAAAATCATCCGCCGCCAGCTGCCGTGCACGCAGCTCGCTCAAGTCGATGCCGCGCCGGCGAGCGGCAGCCGCCGAACGCGAGTCGGGCGACTTGCCCACGTGCCAGTCGCCGATGCCGCAGGAGTCGACCTCCACCCGGTGGGCCAGGCCCGCCCTCTCCAGCTCAAGGCGGAAAACTCCTTCGGCGGTGGGCGAGCGACAGATATTGCCCAGACAGACAAACAGAACGCGCATCATCTCTCCTTATGGGTTCTCGCTCAGCAGAGACCTGACCCGCTCCAGGTCCTCATACGTGTCGACTCCGGCTGGATTGGGCTCGGCGGCTAGGGCCACCTGAATCGCATGCCCGTGCTGCAGCGCACGGAGCTGTTCCAGCTGTTCCAGCTGTTCCAACGTCGTGGGTGCCCAGTCGCGATACTCTCTGAGGAAGCTCGCTCGATAGGCGTACAGGCCGATATGCCGCAGCCAGGCATCGGTTTCGAGCCACTCGGGACGACTGGCAAAGGCTTCACGATCCCAGGGAATGGGCGCCCGCGAAAAATAGAGAGCGCGGCCGGAGAGCGAACGCACCACCTTGACCACATTGGGATTGAACAGCGTCTCCACGTCGCCGAGGGGTTCGGCGAGCGTGGCGATGGAGGCGCCCGGGTCGTCATGCAGCCGCAGGGCGACCTGATCGATCAGACGCGGCGGTATCATCGGCTCGTCGCCCTGGACATTCACCAGCACCGCCTCGTCAGCCAGCCCAAGATGCTCGGCGACCTCGGCCAGCCTGTCGGTGCCGGTTGGGTGGTCGTCACGCGTCATCACCACCTCGGCACCCAGCGGCAGCATGGCATCGCGGATGCGCGTGTCGTCCGTGGCCACCACCACACGACTGGCGGAGCTTGCGCCAGCGCGACGCCATACATGCGCCACCATGGGCTCGCCGCAGATATCGAGCAGCGGCTTTCCCGGCAGGCGCGAGGAGCCGAAACGTGCAGGGATCACCGCAATGAAGTCCCTATTCTGGGTCATCACACCTCTCCGGTACGTCCCGGCGAGGCCGGCAGCTTTTCGTCGACCTCCATTCGGCGCGCCTCTTCGGGCAGCATGACCGGAATACCGTCACGGATCGGGTAAGCCAGGCCGTCATAGTGGCAGCGCAGCTCCTGGGCATCGCGGTCGTACTTGAGCTTGCCCTTGCACAGCGGGCAGACCAGCATCGCCAGCAGTTCCTTGTCCATCGTCTCACCTCTTTTCGTCAACGGCCGGGTCGGGGCCGATCCGCCCCGCCAGCAAATTCATTCGCGCCACGTTACCCACGGTTATCGCAGCCTTGCCAGCCGCCTGTCCAGCCAAGCCACGAAGGCCGGCTCCGGGGCGGCCTCCACTTCCAGCACCCAGGCATTTTTCAAAGCCAGGGTGTCGCATTTCTCGGCATCCTTGGCCGTCATCACCACCGGCAAGGTATCGCCGAAGCCTAGATCCCTCGGCGTGAAGCGGTGATGATCGGGAAAAGCATGCGCCTTCACCTGGAGTCCCAATGCCTCCAGGGTGGCGAAGAAGCGACCGGGATTTCCGATTCCCGCCACGGCATGAACGGCCCCCTCGAACGGCGGCGGGTCCAGCGGACATGCCACACCGTTCTCGAGCGAACGCCAGCGTACCGGCATCAGACGGAAGGTACAGGCACCGTCAGGGGGTTCGAAGGTCGGGGCACCGTTGATCAGCAGCGCATCGACCTCGCTCAAGCGCGACAGGGGCTCACGCAGAGGCCCTGCCGGCAGGCAGCGACGGTTACCGAAACCGCGAGCACCGTCCACTACCACCAGTTCGATATCGCGCCCCAGCGCTAGATGCTGCAGGCCATCGTCGCTGAGCAGGATGTTGCACCCCTGCGCGAGCAGCGCCCTGGCGCCCCGAGGCCGATCGGGATCGACGACTACCGGCACCCCGGTCTGACGTACCAACATCCGCGGCTCGTCGCCGCTCTGGGCGATCGGGGTGTGGATAGTGACGTGCAGCGGATAGCTCTCACGTTCCGCCCTGCCCCCGTAGCCGCGCGAGACGATGCCCGGCCGCCATCCTTTATCGCTCAAGTGGCGCGCCAGCCAGGCCACCAGAGGCGACTTGCCGGTGCCCCCCAGCGTCACGTTGCCGACCACGATGACAGGAACCTCGGCTCGCCATACCCGGCGCCGCCCATCGCGATAGGCGGCGGCACGCCTTGTCACGACCCAGCGATACAGCGCCTCGAGCGGACTCAGCAGCTTTAGCCAGGCGGCCCCTTCGTAGGCCGCCCTAAGCCAGCGCTCGCCCAGCCCCGGCATCATGTCGGCGCCGTCTCCTGGAATTGAAGGCGATGCAAGGCCGCATAGGCACCGTTGCGTGCCAGCAGCTCAGCGTGGCTGCCCTGTTCGACGATCTGGCCCTGTTCCATCACCAATATGCGATCGGCGCGTTCGATGGTGGAAAGGCGATGAGCGATGACCAGCGTGGTACGCCCGCGGCAGACCACCTCGAGAGCCTGCTGGATATAGCGCTCCGACTCGGTGTCCAGCGCCGACGTGGCTTCGTCCAGGATCAGCAGCGGGGAATCCTTGAAGATCGCCCGGGCAATGGCCAGGCGCTGGCGCTGTCCGCCGGAAAGCATCACCCCATTGTCGCCGACGATGGTGTCGTAGCCGTCGGGGAGCCGTTCGATGAACTCATGGGCATAGGCCGCCTGCGCCGCTGCCTCGACTGCCGCTCGATCGGCATCGGGAACGCCGTAAGCGATATTGTCGGCCACGCTGGCGTTGAACAGCGTCACCTGCTGCGACACCAGCCCTATCTGCCGGCGCAGCGGAGCCAAGCGGTATTCGTCGATGGGCACGTCGTCGATCAGCACTTGCCCGGCAGTGGGCCGGTAGAAGCGCGGCAGCAACCCGGCCAGGGTCGTCTTGCCGCTGCCGGAGCGACCGACGATAGCGATCATCTCTCCGGGCTCCACCATCAGATCGATGCGCTTGAGCACTTCCGGCTGATCGTCGCCATAGCGGAAATAAACGCCGCGCAGTTCGACCCTGCCCTGCAGGCGGTGGGGCTCGCGAGTCCCTTCGTCGGGTTCGAGGGGGACCTGCATGAGGCCGAACAGCTCCCCGGCAGCCGCGATTCCTTTTTGAATCTCGCTGTTGATTTCGGTGAGCTGACGCACCGGCTTGGCCATCAGCGACGCTGCAGTGATGAAGGCGACGAATTCACCGGGGGTCATATCGTCAAGCAGCGCCGGGGACATTGCCAGCCATACCAGCACGGCCAGCGAGACGGCGATCAGCAACTGAATCACCGGGGTGCTGATCGCCTTGGTCAGGGCTTCCTTCATTTTTTGCTGACGGTTGTAGTCGCTGGCCCGCGCAAAGCGTGCCTTTTCGTAGGCCTCGGCGCCATGGGTCCGCACCACCCGATAGCCGGTCAGCGCTTCCGAGGCGACGTGGGTCACATCGCCCATGGAGTCCTGAATGCGCTGGGAAATGCGACGAAACCGCTTGCTGGCGTAGCTTACCACTCCGCCGATCAGAGGCGTCACGGCCACGAACAGCAGGGTCAACATCCAGTTGGTCCATAGCAGATAGGCCAGCAGTCCAAGCACGAACAGCCCTTCACGCAGCAAGATGGTGATGGCATTGGTAGCGGCACCGGTGACCTGCTCGACGTGATAAGTGACCCGAGAGATCAAGTGGCCACTGGAGTGGGAGTCGAAGAAGCGTCCGGGAAGATGCAGCATGTGGTTGAACACGTTGCAGCGCAGGGTATGCACCACGTTGCGCGCCACGTTGCTCATGAAATAGGTGCCGAGGAAGGTCCCTAGCCCCCGGGCGGCGAACATGAACACCACGAACAGCGGCAGGAACAGGCGAAAGGCGGCATCCGGATCCTGTATGCCGTCGATGAGCCGCTTCATCATTTCCGCCAGCGCGGTACTCGAAGCGGCATAGATGACGTAACCGACGATCGCCAGCGAAAAGGAAATCCAGTGAGGCTTTACATAAGCCAGCAGCTGCTTGTAGAGGGTCCAGCCCGAATGTTGGAACCGGTCTTGAATCACGGTGTCTCCGCTAGCGTGGATGTTGCCTGTGTTTCGCGTGTGGCGATGCGCACCTGGCGAATGCCGAGAATACCCGCTTGATCCAGCGCCCGCACTACGTCGGCATGCAGCGCTCGAGCATCGGCCTCGACCACGAGGCCATGCTGCCTGGCCTGATCGGCCTCGGCAGCCAGTACCTGCGCCAATTCAGCGTCGCCGAACTCGCGCCCGCCCATTCGATAACGCCCCTGCTCGGTCACCGCTAGAGTCACCGGCGAGACTTCCAGACCCACGCCCGACACGCTGTCGGGAAGGGTCAGCTCGAGCGCCTGACGTGTCTCGAAGGTGGTGGAAACCATGAAGAAGATCAGCAGCAGAAAGACCACGTCGATGAGTGGCGTGAGGTTGACCTCCACCGGATCGCGGCGCCGACGTGCGAATTTCACGCCGTCCCGACTCCCGCGGCAGAGTTCGCCCCCTCGGGATGCTCGCGAACCCCCACCTCGCCACGGTAGTGGGCGAGAAATTCGACTACCTGACCGGCCTGCTCCTCCATGCGTACGGTAATGTCCTCGACCCGACGCTGAAAGTAACGATGAAACATCAGCGCCGGGATCGCCACCGTCAACCCCGCCGCCGTGGTGACCAGAGCGCGTGAGATACCCCCGGCAAGCTCGGCGGTACGACCCACCCCGTCAGCGGAAACGATCACCGCGAAGACCTCGATCATCCCTACCACGGTGCCCAGCAGCCCGATCAGCGGAGTGATGGCGGCGATGGTTCCGAGCGGGCTGAGAAAGCGCTCCATGTCATGTATCACCGCAGTGGCCGCTTCCTGCAGTCGCGCCCTGACCTGTTCGTGGCCCAGGCGAGCATTGCGCAGCCCGGCCGCCAACACGCCGCCCAGCGGCGAATGCCCTTCCAGCCAATAGAGATTGATCTGCCCACGCGCCACCAGCGAGCAAACCTCCTGGCCCAGGCCATAGGGGGCGATGCGCTTGGCGCGTAGGCTCCACAAACGCTCGATGATGATGGCCGTTGCCAGAAGCGAGCAGCCCAGCAGGGGAATCATCAGCCAGCCGCCGGCGATCAGCGCATCCGTCATGTCCATCGGTATCCCCTCTTCACGCAACGAGCAGCGCGATCAATGGCGCGATTCTACCGCATGGCACCTGGCTTCGACACCGCCACGGCGCCAGGCCATTGGACGCGCGGCGTCGAGCTTCAACTCTTCCGGCCCGCCGAGCCAAAAAGTCACGGCACCGTCCAGCGCCGTGCTCCACTGGCAGCTGCCGGCGCGGCGGAAGCGACGCACCACCTCATCGTGAGGGTGGCCAAAGGCGTTATGCCGACCGGCGCTGTAGATCACGTGTGCCGGCTCGAGCATCTGCACCAGCTGGGCCCCGGAGCTGGTGCGACTGCCGTGGTGACCTGCGACCAGCAAAGTCACTGGCGACTCGACGTCCAGCAGGAACCTGCGTTCCATCTCTCGCCCGACATCGCCCGTGACCAGGAGGCGTTGATGCCCTGTCGTCACTTCCAGGACACAGGAGCGATCATTGCTCGAAAGATGCTCGGTCTCCTCGGGCGGCCAGAGAACACGGTAGGTGATGCCATCCCGCTCCCAGGTCTGACCGCGCAGGCAATGTTCGAAGGCCACGCCGATGGACTCACCGGGCGGCGCCATGAAACGCCCCACCGAGTGCCGCTCGGCCAGAACGCCCACCCCACCGGCATGATCGAGGTCGTCGTGACTCACCATCACTTCGTCGAAGTGCTGACCTGCCGGCCACAGCGAGCTCAAGGGCGCAAAGCCCGAAGCGAAGCGAGGCCCCGCATCGTAGAGCAGCCGATAATTGGCGCTGCGCAGCTCGATGAGCTGCCCCTGGCCGACATCCTGCACCCTCACTCTCAGGGTGCCTGGTTCGGGCGCGGGCGACTTGACCCCCAGCATCGCCGGGACCAGCAGCATCGTCGCTCCCATGCGCAGTGCCGCGTTCAGCCCGGGCAGCGCCCAAAGCATGGCAACGAACCCGAGCATGAGCGCCAAGGGCACGACGAGTTCCGCAGCCGGCCACCATAACGGCAGTACCTCTACCGCAAACGCCAGCAAGGAAACCAACAGCTGGGCGCTGAGTTCGAAGAGCCGCCAGCACAGCGTGCCGAGCAGGGGCAAGGGGGCGAACAGCCACCCCAGCAGCCCCAGCGGCACCAACAGCATGCTCACCAGAGGCACCGCCACCAGGTTGACCAACGGTGCCGCCGGGGCGAGCCTGGCGAATGCCAGCAACACGGCAGCCGCCATCAATGGCGCCAGTAGCAGCTGGGTCCGTACCAGCCCCCAACTCCAGCCGCGGAGCCCCTTGAGCCGTGGATGTCCCTGCCAGATGAGGATCAGCAACGCCACGGCAATGAATGAGAGCCATAGTCCGGGCCGCCAGACCGACAGAGGGTCTACCAGTACGACCAGGCCCAGCGCCAGCCACCAGGCCTGCCATGCACCTGGCGCATGGCGTCCACTGGCGACCCACAGGCCTACCAGGGTCATGATCATGGCGCGCATGGCAGGTGGCTGCAGTCCCGCCAGCCAGGCGTAGCCGACGGCCGCCGCTCCGGCCAGCCACCACGGCCACACCGACATCCGCCAACGTCGAGGGGTAACCACGCGGGCCAGGCCGCGTGCAGTCAGCAGCACGAAGGTGGCTACCAGGCCTACGTGCAAGCCGGAAATGACGACCAGATGTGTCGTGCCGCTGGCATTGAGAAGATCCCAATCGTCACGCTCGAGCCGTTCACCCACTCCCAGAGTGAGAGCGGCCAGCCAACGGCGAGTCTGTGGGCTCATGTCCTGAGCGTCGAGGTAGCCAAGCGCGCGCTCACGCAGCGAGATCGACGCCGGCGCCAGACGTTGGGCAGCCGGCTCGCTGCGCACGTAGCCCGTCGCCTGGATACCCTCCCGCCACAGCCAGGCGCCGTAATCGAAAGTGCCCGGGTTGACGAAGCCAGCGGGGGGCCTCAAGCGTACGGTCATTTCCCAGCGCTCACCGGGGCGTATTTCCGGTG
Organism: Halomonas sp. TH-94; assembly: GCF_057473365.1. Classification (NCBI taxonomy): domain Bacteria; kingdom Pseudomonadati; phylum Pseudomonadota; class Gammaproteobacteria; order Oceanospirillales; family Halomonadaceae; genus Halomonas; species Halomonas sp. TH-94. The sequence goes on along the minus strand of NZ_JBYCKL010000119.1, from coordinate 49,300 downwards.
CCTGAAAAAAGCTCAGCCGCACCCGCCGCAGCGCATCGCACGGGAGCCTGGCAGGATCCAGTGGTCGACAAGCTTCGACACGAATCAGCAGCCGGCTGAGGCGTCCCTCATCCGCGACCGACTCGATGCGCCCTTCGACCAGCAGGTCCTCTCGCAGCAGTCCATCGGGAAGCACGGCCCCCCGGGCCAGCAGTACCTGGCTGGCTGAAAAAGCGATAATCACCCCAAGACCGATGCCACGCCAGTGACCGCGCCCAAGAAGGCAAAGCAGGCACAGCGCCCAGGCCTCGAACAGACCGGATGGCGCCAGGTATCCAAGCCCGACTCCCACAAGCGTCGCCAGTGCCAGCGGCATTGCCATGCCAAATCGCACTTCCCTGCCCCCTCTCGCTCCCTGCCCTGGCTCATGTCAGGCGACACTCATATTGTTGCGCTCAGCATGGCGGGCCACGTCCCATCCATGGATAATACCCGGGTCCCGAAGCAGCGAGCCAATCCGACATGCCGCGCCGATTCCTGCAGCGCTACATGCCCAACCCCGACACGCTCAGGCGCCAGCGCTCGCTGCGCTTCATGAGCCGTATGATTGGCGACCCCGGACTTTGGGTTCTTTCCCGCCGCACCGTGGCCAATGCCTTCTCCGTGGGCCTGTTCAGCGCCATGCTGCCGATCCCCTTTCAGATGGTGGTGGCTGCGTTCGGCGCCTGGGTACTGCGCTGCAATCTGCCGCTCTCGGTGGGCCTGGTATGGATCACCAATCCGCTGACCATGCCGCTGATCTTCTACGGCAATTACCGAATCGGCGCCTGGCTGATGGATACGCCAGTGCGTGCAGCCCCGGCACGATTATCGACACGATGGATCGCCGACCGCATGGCTGACATTCTCCCGGCCCTGGCGCTCGGCTCTGTCGTCTCGGCCGTGGTGCTGGCCATCGTCAGCAACCTGCTGGTACGCCTGGTATGGCGCTGGCATATCTCACGCAGTTGGAAGCAGCGCTCCATGCGACGTCGGCTTCGGCGTCTCGAGTTGGAGGATTGAGCCCCCGCTGGTGAACGGGGGCTCGTGAGGCAACACAGGCAGGACGGGGCAAAATCAGGTCTGTTCGGTAAGCCGACCGCCGTCCAGCTTCATGACTCGATCCTGGTGTGCGGCGAGGGAAGGGTCGTGGGTCACCACGACGAACGCGCACTCGGTGGTACGCGCCAGCTCATCCATCATAGCCAGGATACTGGCTGCCGTACTCTGGTCCAGATTGCCCGTCGGTTCGTCCATCAATACCAGGCTGGGGTCGGTCACCAGGGCACGTGCTATGGCCACGCGCTGGCGCTCGCCGCCGGACAGTTCTCCCGGCTTGTGGTCCGCACGCTGCTCGATACCCACCTTGACCAGCAGCTCACGGGCTTTCGCTTCGGCGGCCTTCTTGCGCATACCACGCACGATCATTGGTAGCGCGGCATTTTCCAGTGCCGTGAACTCCGCCAGAAGATGGTGGAACTGGTAGACAAAACCGATATGGCGGTTACGAAAGCGCCCCAATGCCGCCTCCCCCAGATCCAGCAACGACTCCCCGGCAATGCTGACCTCTCCACGCGTGGGGCGATCAAGCCCCCCCAACAGATTGAGCAGAGTGGTCTTTCCCGAACCGGAGCTGCCGACGATGGCAACCCGCTCCCCGGCGCGGACCTCGAGCGAGAGGCCATCGAGCACGGTGACGTCTTGCGGCCCCTCGTGGTAGATACGGGTCAGGTCGCGGCATGCCAGCATCACTCTGCCGCTGGCCGTACGCTGCACCAGGCTTTCGCTGCTGCCGATCGCCGAATCACTCATAGCGCAGGACCTCCGCAGGCTGCACGCGGGAGGCGCGCCAGGCCGGATAAAGAGTGGAAAGGAAGGTCAGGCCGAAGGCGGCGGCAACGATGTCGCGCACGTCGCTCCAGTGCAGGCGTGACGGAAGGTCGCTGATGAAGTAGACCCCGGCGTCGAGGAACTGGATGCCGAGGGCCGACTCCACCCAGCCGATCAGATCGGAGATGGTCAAAGCCAGCAGGATGCCGAGCCCCACGCCGATGGCGATGCCGATCACCCCGATGGCCATGCCCTGCACCACGAAGATGCCCATGATCGAGCGTGGCGTGGCGCCAATCGTGCGCAGGATGGCGATGTCGGCATGCTTGTCGGTGACCACCATGACCAGCGTGGAAACGATGTTGAAGGCCGCCACGGCGATGATCACCGTCAGCAGCAGTGCAATCATGCGCTTCTCCATCTGGATGGCCTGGAACAGGTTGCCGTGGGAGAAGGTCCAGTCGATGCCGCGGTAGCCGGTGCCCAGCTCATTGATGATGGCGCGGGTCTCGCTGGCGGCCAGGAACAGGTCGTTGAGTTCCAGGCGCAGCCCGCCCACGGCATCGCCCAGCCGCGCCAGCGTCTGCATATCTTCGATATTGGCATAGGCGAGGTTGGCATCGAGGTCGGCCCCCACGCTAAAGATGCCGCTTACCGTGAAGCGCTTGAGCCGGGGGAACACACCGGCCGGCGTGATCGACGCCTCGGGAACCAGCAGCGTGACCCGATCGCCGACGCCAACGCCCAGGTGGCGTGCCAGCAGCGAGCCCAGCACGATGTTCCACTCGCCCGGCTGAAGGTCATCGAGGCTGCCTTGGCGCATGTGGCTGCCGATGATCGAGACACGGTCTTCCCATTCTGGGTGAATGCCGTTGACCATGGCCCCTTCGTTGCGGCCCGCGACGGAGAACATGCCCTGCTGCTGGATATAGGGCGCCGCTCCGATCACACGCTCACGCTGCATCAGCTGCTCGGCGAGGGTCTCCCACTCCACCAGGCCACTTCGCGCCTCGATCTTGGTGTGTGGCACCATCCCGAGAATACGCGTGCGCAACTCGTGATCGAAACCGTTCATCACCGAGAGCACCAGAATCAGCACGGCCACGCCCAGCATGAGGCCCAGCATGGAAGTCATAGATATGAAAGAAATGAAGTGGTTGCGGCGCTTGGCGCGCACATAGCGCAACCCGATCAACAGTGGCAGGCGGTCGAGCATCATCGCATTCCTTGTCAGAGGTGGCCATGGTACGGTTTTTTTCGTCGCCCTGCATCGGCTGCGTTGGGTTTCCCCGAAGCTTGCAACATTGCCGGCGCCCGCCTACATTGCGCCGACTCCCTGTTCGGCACCCGTGCTGAGACGCGACTCATGAGGCTTCGTTCATGCCCAATCGCCTGTTACCCGAATGGCACCCACAGGATGCCATCCAACTGACCTGGCCCACCCCCACCAGCGACTGGGCCCCGCTACTCGAGCGTATCGAGGCCACCCTGGAAGCCATGGTAGTGGCCATCGCACGCTATGAGAGCGTGCTGATCGCGGTGCCCGACGCAGAGACCCGCCGGCATCTTCTCCAGCGCTTCTCCAACCTGGGGGTCGATACGGCGCGCCTGCACCTCGTGGTGGCCGATGCCGACGACACCTGGGCCCGCGACCACGGCCCCATCGCCATAGAGCGCGACGGCAAGCCCGTGCTGCTCGACTACGTTTTCACCGGCTGGGGCGGCAAGTTCGAAGCAGGTCATGACAACCGGCTGACCGGACACCTTGCCGAGGCCGGCGTCTACGCCTGTGCTGTCGAGAGCCGTGACATCGTACTCGAAGGCGGCGCCATCGAGACCGACGGTGAGGGCACGCTGCTCACCACCGAAGCCTGTCTGCTCAATCCCAACCGTAATTCGCACCTCGATCGCGAAGCGGTGGAAACCTTGCTCAAGGCCGACTTCGGTATCGAACGGGTGCTGTGGCTGGCCAACGGCCACCTGGAAGGCGACGACACCGACAGTCATGTGGACACCCTGGCACGCTTCTGCGACCCGGCCACCATTGCCTATGTGCGCTGCGATGACCAATCCGACCCGCACTACCCCGCGCTGGCCGCCATGGAGCAGGAGCTTGAGGCGCTGCGCCGTGCCGACGGCGAACCCTATCGCCTGATACCGCTACCCTGGCCACGCCCCTGCTACGACCCCGAAGATGGCCACCGACTGCCGGCCACCTACGCCAACTTCCTGATCGTGAACTCGGCGGTGCTGGTGCCTGTCTATGGCGATGCCGCCGACAGCGAGGCCCTCGCTGCCCTGGCCGAGGCCTTTCCGGAGCGAGATATCGTGCCTATCGACTGTTTGAGCGTGATACGCCAGCACGGCAGCCTGCACTGCCTGACCATGCAACTCCCCCGGGGTAGCCTGAGCGCTGCTACACAGCAAGGAGAGACATCATGACCCGCACCCTAAAGGTCGGCCTGGTCCAGCAACAGGCCTGGCCGGACAAGAGCAAGAGCCTGGCCGAGAGCGAAGCCGGCGTACGCGAACTGGCGGCTGCGGGCGCCGAGTTGGTAATGCTGCAGGAGCTGCATGCCACTCATTACTTCTGCCAGTACGAAGCCACCGAGCTGTTCGATCTGGCCGAGCCTCTCGATGGCCCCACCGGGCAGCGTCTGGCCGCCCTGGCCGCGGAGCTGAATATCGTGCTGGTGGGGTCGTTGTTCGAGCGCCGCGCACCGGGGCTCTATCACAATACCGCCGTCGTTTATGACCGCGATAGTGGCCAGGTGGGCCACTATCGCAAGATGCACATCCCCGATGACCCGAGCTTCTACGAGAAATTCTATTTCACACCGGGCGATCAGGATGACGATCGCAAGCAGGGCTTCCAGCCCATCGACACCTCGGTGGGTCGGTTGGGGCTGCTGGTATGCTGGGACCAGTGGTATCCGGAAGCGGCGCGCCTGATGGCGCTGGCCGGAGCGGAAGTGCTGCTCTACCCAACCGCCATCGGCTGGAGCCTCACGGATGACGATGCCGAAAAAGCTCGCCAGAAAGAGGCTTGGACACTGATTCAGCGCAGCCATGCGGTAGCCAACGGGTTGCCGGTGATCGTGGCCAACCGTGTCGGCCACGAACCGGATCACTCCGGCGTGGGCGACGGCATCGATTTCTGGGGCGGCAGCTTCATCGCCGGCCCTCAGGGGGAGCTGCTGGCCCACGGGGGCACCGAGGCCGAACGCCTGCTGGTCACGCTCGACATGAGCCGCGGCGAGGATGTGCGGCGCATCTGGCCCTACCTGCGCGACCGCCGCATCGACGCTTATGGCGACCTGACCCGGCGCTACCGGGATTGAATTCTCGAGGTACGGCACGCGGCTGACCCGCCGGCAGGTCCAGGAGCGCCGGACCGTTGCGGAGGCGCTGTGACTCCATCCCTGGGCGCTACATTCGCCCTGCTTCGCTCTCGCATCCTGCTCCGCCTGCAGGACCGGGCTGGCCATCCATGGCCAGCCCGTTCGGAGCAAGGCACATCACCATGGCGCATGACCTCCGCCACGACCTGTCCCCGGCGCCCCTCACCCTGTGAGAGGGGGGCTCAAGCGTCCGGCGCTTTCCAGAAGTCGCGGATCGAGGCGATGCCCTGGGCGCCCACCGCGCGGGCGTGGTTGGCGTCGAAGCGAGTCATACCGCCCAGCGCGAACACCGGCATGGCGGCACGCTCCACCAACTGCTGGAAGTCGTGCCAGCCCATCGGCGCCACCTCGGGATGGGAGGGCGTGGTACGCAGCGGCGAAAGCGTGACGAAATCGCAGCCGATGCGCGCCGCCTGCCCCAACTGCTTACTGTCGTGAGTCGAGGCCGCCAGCCACTTGTCTTCGGCGATGGGACGCCGTTCGAGGCTCATCAGACGCTCGCTGGTGAGGTGCACGCCATCGGCATCGATGCTCTGCAGCAGCGCGGGATCGGCATTCAGCAGTAGCCGGGCTCCATGCTGGCGACACAGCGCCAGGGCGCGCTCGGCACGGGCCAGGTAGACGGCTTCATCCAGCGCCTTGGCCCTCAGCTGGACCAGCCGTACGCCATCTTCCACCAGAGCGCGTTCGAGACAGGCATCGAAAACGCCCTCATCCTGCTCTTCGGCGGTAATCAGATATTCGGTAGGCAGCATCACTGCCTGCAGAATGGGCAGATTGGCCGCAGGAAAGGGGTAATTGACCAGCTCCTCGAGAGGCACCCAGCGCACCGCCTGCCCCTCCCGTCCAAACGGCTCACCGCTGAACTCATGCACCTGCCATACGTCCAGCAGGATATGCTTGTCCGGATACTCATGGTGGATACGGATCAGCGGCTGGGCCCGTTTGATCTCCACTCCCAGCTCTTCGTGGAGTTCACGCTTGAGACCCTCGAGTCCGGTCTCATAGGGGGCCAGCTTGCCGCCCGGGAACTCCCACAATCCACCATGATCGACATTCGAGGGGCGACGAGCGATAAGCGCCTTGAGGCCGTCGTTACTGATGATGGCGGCCGCCGCCACGTGCACCCTTCTTTTCACCATTACGTTCATTGACTCCTGCCCGCTTGGTCCGCACCGACCGCTCGGCACGGGTGTCGTACTTGCATCGAGACGTCTTCGTCTAGCTGCGATAGTCGGCGTTGATACTGACGTAGTCGTGGGATAGGTCGGTAGTCCATACCGTGGCGCTCTCATCACCCCGTCCCAGCGCAATACGAATGGTGATCTCTGCTTCGCTCATTACCCGGCTGCCATCCTCTTCGGTGTAGCCGGAAGCGCGACCGCCGTGCTCCACCAGACGCACGTCGCCGAGATCGATGGTCACCCGATGGACGTCGAAATCGCTTAGCGGGGCACGCCCTACCGCCGCCAGGATTCGACCCCAGTTGGCATCCGAAGCGAACAGGGCCGTCTTGACCAGCGGCGAATGTGCCACCGTGAAAGCCACCTCCAATGCCTCCTCACGACTTGCCGCCTCGAAGACCTGCAGCGTAACGAACTTGGTCGCCCCTTCACCATCGCGCACGATGGCTTGCGCCAGCTCCGTCATGACCCGCTGCAGTCCATTGCGGAAAATCGCCACCTGCTCATCGCTGACCACTGCGGCACCGCGGCCGGTGGCAATCAGCATGCAAGCGTCGTTGGTGGAGGTATCGCCATCCACGCTGATGCAGTTGAAGGAGCGATCCACTGTCTCGCGCAGCAGCGTATCGAGCAGCGGCTGTTCGATGTTCGCGTCGGTGGCGACGAAGGCGAGCATGGTGGCCATGTTGGGCTTGATCATGCCCGAACCCTTGCTGATGCCGTTGATCGTCACCGTACGATCGCCCATCTCCAGTGTCACGCTGGCACCCTTGGGCCGCGTATCGGTGGTCAGGATGCCCTCGCCGGCCAGCTGCCAGGCTTCGCCTTCGGACGACAACGCATCAAGCGCCGACGGCAACGCCGCCAGCAGCCGATCCATGGGCAGCGGCTCGCCGATGACACCGGTGGAAAACGGCAGCACGCCGCGCTCAGCAACACCGGCGAGCCTTGCGAGCTCAGCGCAGGAAGCGCGGGCATCGCGCAGCCCACCCTCGCCGGTACCGGCATTGGCATTGCCGGTATTGATCAGCAGCAGGCGAGCGTTCTCTCCATGCGCATGGCACTGCGCCAAATGGTCCTTGGCCACCGTGACAGGGGCGGCGCAGAAGGCGTTGAGGGTAAAGCTGCCAGCTACCCGAGCGCCTTCGGGGATCTCGATCACCACCAGGTCACGTCGCCCAGGCTTCTTGATGCCGGCCATGGCAGTTCCCAAACGCAGCCCTTCTATCGCCGGCATGGCCGGAAAATGTGTCTCACCCACTGCCATGGACCTGTACTCCTCGATCGGTTAGAGCCAGCGCTACGCTTGTGCAGACTTGTGCATCAGCTCAGCTGGCCGCAGCACTGTTTGTACTTCTTGCCCGAGCCGCAAGGACAGGGATCGTTGCGCCCCACCTTGGGCCCTTCGCGGCGTACCGGCCTGCTATCGCCGGCAGGTGCCGCCGCGGCCAGGGGTTGGTCGTCATTTTCCAGCTCGGGTGCCTCGTGGCGGCTCGCAGCCGCGGCTTTTTCGCGCTCCAGCGCTTCGCGGCGCTGACGCTCGAGCTCATCGACTTCCTCGGGCCTGCGCACCTGAACATGGCTGGTGATACGGGTGATATCGGCCTTGATGTTGGTCAGCAGCGTCTGGAACAGCTCGAAGGATTCGCGCTTGTACTCCTGCTTGGGATTCTTCTGAGCATAGCCGCGCAGGTGAATGCCGCGACGCAGATGATCCATCGACTGCAGATGTTCCTTCCAGCGCGTATCGAGGACTTGCAGCATGATCTGCTTCTCGAAACGCCGGATCAGCGCTTCACCTGCCGTATCGACCTTCTCCTGATATAGCTGTCGATGCATTTCGAGCAGACGTTCACGCAGCTGCTCTTCGTGGAAGCGCTCGTCGGCTGCGGACCATTCGACCAGCGGGGCCTCGATGTTGAACTCGGACTTCAGGTGCTCCTGTAGCCCGGCAAGATCCCACTGCTCCGGCAGGCTCTGGGGCGGCACGAAATCGCTGATGGCAAGCTCCAGCACCTCGTCGCGAATGCCAAGGACATTCTGGGACACGTCTTCGGCTGCCAGGATTTCGTTGCGCTGCTCATAGATCACGCGGCGCTGATCGTTGGCCACGTCGTCATATTCGAGCAGTTGCTTACGAATATCGAAGTTACGGCTCTCGACCTTCTTCTGAGCCCGCTCCACGGCATTGGTGACCATCTTGTGCTCGATCGCCTCGCCGCGCTCCAGGCCCAATGCCTTCATCATGCGCTGTACGCGATCGGAGCCGAACAGGCGCATCAGGCTGTCTTCCATGGAGAGGAAGAAGCGCGTCGAGCCCGGATCGCCCTGGCGGCCTGCACGGCCACGCAGCTGATTGTCGATACGCCGCGACTCATGACGTTCGGAGCCGATTACGTGCAAGCCTCCGGCCTGGAGCACCGCCTTGTGGCGCGCACGCCACTCTTCACGCAGCTGTTCGATCTGCTCCTCGCTCGGATCCTCCAGCTTGGCCGCCTCGGCCTCCCAGTTGCCACCCAGCACGATGTCGGTCCCGCGACCCGCCATGTTGGTAGCAATGGTAACGGCTCCAGGACGACCGGCCTGGGCAATGATTTCGGCCTCGCTCTGGTGCTGCTTGGCATTGAGTACGTTGAACTCGATACCGGCCTTCTTCATCAGCCCGGCCAGGTATTCGGACGTCTCGATGGAGGCGGTACCCACCAGAACCGGGCGTCCGGCTTCGGTCTCGGCCTTGACGTCGTTGATGATCGCTTCGTACTTCTCCTCCCCCGTGAGATAGACGAGATCGTTGAGGTCGCGACGCACCAGCGGCCGGTTGGTGGGAATGACGATCACGTCGAGCCCGTAGATCTGCCGGAACTCGAAGGCCTCGGTGTCGGCGGTACCGGTCATGCCGGCCAGCTTGTCGTAGAGGCGGAAATAGTTCTGGAAGGTGGTCGAGGCCAGCGTCTGGCTTTCGCGCTGTACCGGCACCCCTTCCTTGGCCTCAACCGCCTGATGGAGGCCCTCGGACCAGCGGCGCCCCGGCATGGTGCGGCCGGTGTGCTCATCGACGATGACCACCTGATTGTTGGCGACGATGTAATCGACGTCGCGCAGGTAGAGATGGCGGGCACGCAGAGCAGAGTGCATGTGATGCAGCAGGTTGAGGTTTTGCGCGGCGTAGAGCGAATCGTCCGGACCCAGCAGGCCTTCGGCGCGCATCAGCTCCTCGACCTTGTTGTGGCCGGCCTCGGTGATCTCGACCTGCTTCTGCTTCTCTTCGAGCAGGAAGTCGCCTTCGACGGGGGCGTCGGCGTCCTCGGACACCTCGCCTTTTTCCAGCTGCGCTGCGAGCCGATCGACCACCTTGTAGAGTTCGGTGTTCTCGTCCACGGCGCCGGAGATGATCAGCGGCGTACGGGCCTCGTCGATGAGGATGGAGTCGACTTCATCGATGATGGCGAAGCTCAGGCCGCGCTGAACCTTGTCCTCGAGCGAGAACGCCATGTTGTCGCGCAAGTAGTCGAAGCCGTACTCGTTGTTGGTCCCGTAGGTAATGTCGCAAGCGTAAGCGGCTCGCTTCTCCTCGGAGGTCTGGCCGGCAAAGATGATACCTACCGAGAGCCCCAGAAACTCGTACAGCGGGCGCATCCATTCGGCGTCGCGTCGTGCCAGGTAGTCGTTGACGGTCACCACGTGGACGCCGTTGCCCGGCAGCGCGTTGAGATAGACGGCAAGCGTCGCAACCAGCGTCTTGCCTTCACCGGTCTTCATTTCGGCGATGCGTCCGCGGTGCAGGGTCATGCCCCCCACCATCTGCACGTCGAAATGACGCATCCCCATGACGCGCTTGCTGGCCTCACGAACCGTGGCAAACGCCTCGGGCAACAAGGCGTCGAGACTCTCGCCGTTGGAGAAGCGCTCTCGCAGTTCCGTCGTGCGTGCCTTGAGCGCAGCGTCGTCGAGAGCCTCGAATTGCGGCTCCAACGCGCTGACCTGCTGGACCTGGCGCTGCATGCGTTTGACTTCACGGTCGTTCTTGGAACCGACGACCTTGCGTAACAATGTATTGATCATGGAACTTCCAATCTGCGTGTCGCGTTCAGCCGGCGTTGAGCAGAACTGACGAGAGCCAGTCTACGCCGGCAGCATTATGCTGCTTCAAGGGAACGGCACACAGGGGGCGGACCACGACGCGTCTGGACGTCATGGCCGGCAGCCCAACGGCAAGACTGGGGCAAGGCAGGCGGGGGTGGAACGCGTTTCGCCACGACCGCGGGCCGGCGTCGCGGCCAGTGGGGCATGGCACGCCGCCGGGCCACATAGCGACAGCGAGCACGCATCAGCGTCGGGGCGAATATGCAGGTTTGTACCACACGTTCGGCCAGGCGCAGGGTTTCCGCCTGGGTCAAACCGGCCGGAAGCAGGCAACCGACCAACAGCCCGGCAAGCCACCAGCGCGAACGCTGTCGGCAACGCGTCGACGCAGCCGGTGGGCTGGCAACGCTACGATCCTGTGGCTGGGCGGCGGTCATGCTGTCGCTGATCTCCGAGCGTGCTAGGCTTGCCGTGTTGGTAAGGACGAGAAACAAGCACATGAGTATAAAGGTTAAGCGCTCACGAGCACAGCCCATGTCTCGCCTGCTGGGGGGGAAGGGAGAACTGGCACCGCTGATGCGTACGGCAAAGCTGATCTCCCAGGCGCAGCAGCACCTGCGCGATCACTTGCCCGAAGAGGTGCGGGATCATCTGTTCGTCGGCGGCTTTCGCGACGGCAAGCTCACGCTGCTTACCGATGGCGCCGTGTGGCTGACCTGGCTGCGTTATGAGCAGCCTCGCCTGCTGGAGCTGCTCCACCGCTTACCGGAATTTGCCGCGGTCACGGGCTTCAGTCTCAAAGTACGGCCGGTGCGACCGCTGAAAGTGCCACCACGCCAGGTTCGCACCCTGCCGACACCAGCCGCCGATGAAATCGCCGCCTGCGCTGCGGACGTCGAGGATCCTCGCCTCAAGCGCGCGCTAGAGCGCCTCGCCTCGCACGCGAAGCGCAACGACGAGACCTGCCCCCCTTAACTCGAGCGGTCAGGCCAGTCGATACGTGATGCCGTCAATCTCCACTTCCCGAATATCGGCATAAGAGACGGTGACGCCATTGATGTCGCCGGGAGCCCCATCGTGCTCCATGAGTGTCGTTTCGGGCACGACCTTCACCCCGGTGGCGCCGATGTGCTGAACCCGCGCGGAAAAGCGCTTGCCCTCACGTTCGATCACCATGCGCTCTCCGAACATGCAGCGCTCCACCTGGGCCAGCAGTTCTGCCTCGTCCACCTGCTTGACTGACATCGCACTCCTCCCTGTTCTCTCTGCAAAAATGTCTTCCGTGGCTCTTACTGTAGGTGATCTCGGCCATCACGACACCCTCGCATGAGCTGCCGATACTGGAGCCATGTCCACACGCAGCGCTATGCTAGGAAGTGCAAGAATCCCATGCCAGCCTACGTCAACTGCAGGTAACCATGTCGCTCAGCAAGACTCAGTCCAGCTTTTATCGCCGTCTTTATCTCGCCCATCTGATTGCCAGCGGCATCGGTAGCATACCGGCAATCATTGCTGCCACCGGCATGCCCCGGCGTACCGCCCAGGATACGCTCAAGGCGCTCGACGAACTGGACATTCGCTGCGAATTCCAACCCGCCCCGGGCGAGCGCCACAACAGCGGACACTATGAAATCGTGGACTGGGGACCCATCGATTGCGCATGGGTGAAGCGCAATGCCGAACGGCTTCGTCGTGCCCTGGATTACCCCGAGGCGACATGAGGCGACTCGGCTTCCCTCTAGGCCTGATGCTGGCGCTCGGCCCTCTTCTGGCTGCCTGTGCCGGCCCCATGCTGCAATCGCCGGGGCCTGGCGCAAGAGCGCCTCAACTAACGGCTTTCCAAGTGATTGCCGATGACGGCTATCGCCTGCCACTACGCCACTGGCCCGCCGAGAACGGCGCCGATACGGTGGTGTTGGCGGTGCATGGATTCAACGACCATGGCGGCAGCTTCGAGGTCATGTCCCAGGCACTCTCCGCCCACGGGATCGAAGTCTACGCCCACGACCAGCGCGGTTTCGGCACCACGGAGCAGCGTCGCCTGTGGGCCGGCCACGAACGGCTACGCGACGACGTCATCATGCTCGCCGAGCTGCTGCGCGAGCGCCATCCAGATGCGTCACTCTTCCTCGTTGGCAAGAGCATGGGAGCCGCGATAACGCTGCTCGCCATGACCGCCGACTCCCCGCCGCCGGTAGACGGCAGCGTTCTGATCGCTCCCGCCGTATGGGGCCCGCAAATCATGCCTTGGTATCAGCGGGCGGGACTCTGGCTCGGTGTACGGATAATGCCGCACAGCACCTTTTCCATACGCACTACCCGCCGCTTGGGTATCGAACCCACCGACGACGAGGAGATAAAGCGCCAGCTGGCCCGCGACCCCATGATTCTGCGCAGTGCACGCATCGATACGATCGCCGGGCTGACCCAGGCCATGGGGCAGGCTCTGGAGGCTGCCGAGCAGCTGCCCTCTCCTGCCCTGGTGCTCTATGGTGACGAGGATCAGATCATTCCCGAGGAAGCCTATTGCGCGCTGCTGGAACGCCTACCGGACGACGAGGCCATACGCCTGGCATTTTACCCTGACGGCTACCACATGCTTACGCGCTACAGTCAGCGCGAGCGCACCGAACAGGACCTGATCGCCTGGCTGCATGACCCCACCGCCGAGCTTCCCTCGGGTTTCGAGGTGGCTCGCGAGATCCCGCTGGCCATGCTGTGCAACTGACAAGACACTCTTACCAGACAAAAAAAAGCGGCGGGCAAAGCCCGCCGCAAACCACCGATCAGTCGCACTGACCGAGAGAGATGCCTGGTAGTGATCAGATTTCGAAGCCGAGGCCGAATTCTTCCGGCGACAGCGCCATCAGCGGCTCGGCACCCGCCTGGATCATGCGAGCATGGGCCAGGGTACGCGGCAGCAGGCGCTGGAAGTAGAATCGCGCGGTGTTGACCTTGGCCTGGTAGAAGGCCGCTTCGCCGCTGCCTGATGCCAGAGCCTGCTGAGCCTGCTTGGCGGCCTTGGCGAAAAGGTAGCCCAGGGTCACGTAGCCGGAGTACATCAGGTAGTCGACGCTGGCCGCACCCACTTCCTCACGGTCGTTCATCGCCTTCATGCCAATACCCATGGTCAGCTCGCCCCACTCGGCATTGAGCTTGGCCAGCGGCTTGACGAACTCGGCCATTTCACCGTTTTCCTCTTCGCTCTTGCAGAACTTGTGGATCTCCTTGGTGAAGACCTTGAGGCTCTCGCCTTGGCTCATCAGCACCTTGCGACCCAGCAAGTCGAGGGCCTGGATACCGGTAGTGCCTTCGTAGAGGCGCGTGATACGGGCATCGCGCACCAGCTGCTCCATGCCCCACTCCTGGATGAAGCCGTGACCGCCGAACACCTGCACGCCCTCATTGGTAGCTTCGAAGCCGACCTCGGTGAGGAACGCCTTGACGATAGGCGTGAGAAGGCTCAGCAGGGTCTCGGCACGCTCACGCTCGGCAGCGTCCTGGCCATGCTCGACGATATCGAGCATCTGGGCAGTGTAGAGCACCAGCATCCGGCCGCCTTCGGCAAAGGCTTTCTGGGTCAGCAACATGCGCCGTACATCAGGATGCACGATGATCGGGTCGGCGGGCTTCTCGGGCGCCTGGGGGCCGGAGAGCGCCCGCATCTGCAGACGGTCACGCGCATAGGCCAGAGCGTTCTGGAAGCTAGCCTCGGCCAGACCCAGGCCCTGAATGCCCACACCCAGACGCGCGGCGTTCATCATGGTGAACATGCAGGCCAAGCCCTTGTTGGGCGGCCCGACGAGATAGCCACGAGCGGCATCGAAGTTCATGACGCAGGTAGCGTTACCGTGAATGCCCATCTTGTGCTCGAGGGAGCCGCAGGTCACACCATTGCGCTCGCCGGGGTTGCCCTCGGCGTCGGGCAGGAACTTGGGCACCACGAACAGCGAAATACCCTTGGAGCCTTCAGGTGCGTCCGGCAGTTTGGCCAGCACCAGATGCACGATGTTCTCGGCCAGGTCGTGCTCACCGGCGGAGATGAATATCTTGGTGCCGGTGATGTCGTAGCCGCCATCGGCAGTGGGCACTGCACGAGTCTTGATCAGACCCAGATCGGTACCGCAGTGCGGCTCGGTGAGGCACATGGTGCCGGTCCACACGCCCTCGACCAGCTTGGTGAGGTAAGTGGCCTGCTGCTCCTCGGTGCCATGATGGCGCAGGGCATCGGCGGCGCCATGGGAAAGGCCCGGATACATGCCCCACGCCAGGTTGGTGGCGCAGATCATCTCGGAAAGCACCATGGCCAGCGAGTGGGGCAAGCCCTGACCGCCATGGGCGGGGTCCGCCGCCAGGCTGGGCCAGCCGCCTTCGACATACTGCTGATAGGCTTCCTTGAAGCCCTTGGGCGCCTTCACTTCGCCACCCTCCAGCAGACAACCTTCCTGATCACCGCTCTGGTTCAGAGGCAACAGCACCTCGCGTGTAAAGCGAGCGCCCTCTTCGAGAATGGCGGCCACTACGTCCGGCGTCGCCTCTTCACCGCCCGGCAAACGGGCATAGTGGCCGGGATAGTCCAGCATTTCGTCCATCACGAAACGAAGGTCGCGCAGGGGGGCCTGATAATCGGGCATCTCTACTCTCCACAGAAGGTCGCCGCTAAGCTCTGAGGGTCACCGCTTACGGTCGCCTGAAGTCGATAATATGCAAGCGGCAATGACCGCTTTCAAACATGTGTTTGAAACTAGCTCGCATGCGAGGCTGAGTCAAGCGCTCGTTTTAATGATCTTGCATCTTTATGCTTCGGGGAGGAAACATGCGGCCACCCCTTGCCAGTCATTGCACCCCGAGAGAGACGTCTTGGCCTCCGGCCTCGCGCCCACAGCCAAAGCTGGAATCGAACAACAAGGCGATAATAAATATATATCAATGGCTTGCAGACTAAAAAAAGCCCGCCACCAACAATCGCACCACAAAGAAGGACGATAGAATATGGTGCACCAGCAAAACAGCGGACCACTATGTGGCTGGCGCTGTCAGGGGCGCTGTCAGGGCATCGCCTCCTGGAGCCTGTCTCGCAGCGCCTCCAGGCGTCCCTTCAGCTCGGCCAGCTCCTCGTGGGGCTGACCACTGGCCATGATCACACAGTCGGGAATCTCCCGGGCCTGTTCATGTAGCGCCCTGCCCCGTTCGGTGAGAAAGAGTTCGACCACCCGCTCATCGCGGCGGCTGCGCACCCGCTGGAGTAGCCCATCGGCCTCGAGGCGTTTGAACACGGGAGTCAGCGAACCGGTATCGGTCATCAGGCGACGGCTTATCGCCCCGGCACTCTGGCCATCCGCCTGCCATAGAGTCAAAAGTACCAGATATTGCGGGTAGGTAAGGCCAAGCCCCTTGAGCAGGGGCTTGTAGAACTTGGTCATCAACAGCGACGTGGAATACAGCGTGAAACAGAGCTGACTGTCGAGCCCGAGGTCGGAGCCGATCTCCTGGCTGGCCATGGCGGACGCTCCCTATGCTTGTCGTGCATCTCGTAGTGCGCCCTACGCTAGCGTGCCTGCCAGTGCCTGCCAAGTGCGGCTGCCAACGCTCACTGCATGCGTATGCCGCCGTCCAGGCGGATGACCTCGCCGTTCAGCATCGGATTCGTGATGATTTGCTCGGCCAGACGGGCGAACTCGTCGGGCAGGCCCAAACGTTTGGGAAAGGGCACCGAGGCGGCCAGCGCCTTGGCCGCTTCGTCGGGAATCTCGCTCATCATCGGCGTCTGGAACACTCCCGGCGCTATCCCCATCACGCGGATGCCGTGCCGCGACAGCTCTCGTGCCGCCGGCAAGCTCATCCCCACCACCCCCGCCTTGGAGGCACTGTAGGCACACTGGCCCACCTGGCCGTCGAAGGCGGCGATGGAAGCGGTGTTGACGATCACTCCCCGTTCACCGTCGTCCCCAGGGGCATTCTTCGCCATGGCCGCGGCTGCCAGGCGCATGACGTTGAAGGTGCCGACCAGGTTGATCTGCACGGTGCGTGCGTAGGCGTCCAGATCGGCCGGATTGCCTTCACGGTCTACCAGCTTGGCCACGCTTACCACGCCGGCACAGTGCACCACGCCGCTCAGTCCACTTTCACCGCCCAGCGCAACGGCAGCGTCGACCGCCGCCTGCATATCCGCAGCCGAAGTGACGTCGCCGCGTACCGCGCGTGCGCCGATGCCCAGCTTTTCGGCATGGGCCTCGACGGCGTCGCTGAGGTCACACAGCACAACCCGGCCGCCGCCTGCCACCAGGCGCTCGGCGGTGGCCGCCCCCAGGCCGGAGGCGGCGCCGGTAATCAAAAAGGTACGGTCCTTCACTTGCATATCGAATTCCTGAGTTCAAAGGGCTATGGCTGCTTGACGTGTTTCAAGTCCCGGTAGCTGTCATTGCGCAGCGCCGGTTTCGGCCTTTTCGGCGGCATCGGCGCGCAGCTTGAAGCGTTGGATCTTGCCACTGGGTGTCTTGGGCAGGGTATCGACGAACTCGATCACCCGGGGAAAGGCATGGGTGGAGAGACGCTCGCGCACCCGCTGACGAATCTCGTCGGCCAGATCGTCGCTCGCCTCGAAGCCTTCCCGCAGCACGACATAGGACTTGATGATCTCGCCGCGAATCTCGTCGGGCTGCCCTACCGCGGCGGATTCCGCTACTGCCGGATGTGTCATGACGGTATTTTCCACGTCGGTGGGCCCTACGCGATAGCCAGCGGTGGTGATGATGTCGTCGTCGCGTCCGGCAAACTGGAAGGTGCCGTCTTCATTGCGAATCACCACGTCACCGGTGAGATAGTAGCCATTGGCGAAGGGGTGCTTTTCCTGCCAGGTGTAGCCTTGGAAGAAGTGCGCCGGTGAACGCTCGATGTCCACGGCAAGCACGCCCGGTTCGCCCGGCGGCAACTCATTGTACTCGGCATCGAGAATCGCCAGTCGGTAGCCCGGCATGGGCACGCCCATTGCGCCGACATGCTTGGGGTGGCCCAGCGCATGATGGTTGCAACAGGTCATGCCGGTTTCGGTCTGGCCGTAGTGATCCATGACCGGACAGCCCAGGGAGCGCTCGACCCAGGAGACCACCTCGGTATTGAGGGGCTCGCCGGCGGAGCTGGCCACGCGCAGCTCGAGCTTTTCATGAGCATCGTCGAACAGCCCCGACGCCTTCATCAGCCGGTAGGCGGTGGGAGCTGCGGCAAAGTTGGTGATGCGATGACGCTGCATGAACTCGAGCGCTCCTTCGGCGCTGAAGCCCGCCTCGCAGAAATGCGTGGTCACGCCCAGCAGCAGCGGTCCGGCGATGGCGTAGTAGAGCCCGTAGGCCCAGCCCGGGTCGGCCATGTTCCAGAAGCGGTCGCTCTCGCGCAGGTCGATGGCCAGCTCCATGTAGAGCGCGAACGCCGGCATGCCGGAGAGCGGTACCGCCACCCCCTTGGGCTTGCCCACGGTACCGGAAGTGAACATCTGCAGGAACGGCGCCTCGGGGGAGAGCCGTGGCGGATTGGTCTCGATGGGCGTATGGCCCAGCGCTTCGTCCCAGTCGAGATCGTCGGCGTGGCCATCGCTCGCTCCACCCACGGCGAGCACCGGCGGACACTGTGAGAGCCCGTCGAACTTGAAGCGGTTGGCATGGTCGGTGATCACCAGCCTGGTATCGGCGCGGCCCAAGCGATAGTCGACGGCATCGGGACCGAAGGCAGTAAACAGCGGTTGATAGACCGCGCCGATCCGCCAGGTGGCCAGCACCGCGACCATCAGTTCAGGCGAGCGTGGCAACATGCAGGCGATACGGTCGCCCACGCCCAGCCCCCGTTCGACAAACCAGCCGGCGAGACGGGCGCTCTCGGCTTCGAGCTCGGCATAGGTGCGGCGATTGACCTTGCCCTGAGCATGCTCATGGATCAGCGCCAGAACTTCACCGCGACCCGCGCGCAGATGTCGCCCACAGCAGGATTCAAAAGCGTTGAACTTGCCGTCGTCATGATCATCGAGACGAGTAATGACATCGCTGACGGAGAAACGCTCCAGGTAGGTGGAATATTCAGGAAGCTGTTGCGTGCTCATTGGCTGCCCTCTTGTACGAGATTGTGCTTGTTGTTGAAAGGCCGGATCGCGGTCATGACAGTCCGTTGGGATCTATTCTGCTTAGATGCAGTTGACGTAAGCGTCAACCTAGCAAGCGCTAGGTACAAGCTAGAAGCAAAGTCAGGGCGGAGCAACCCCTCGTACGAGGGGCAAGGGCTAGACCTTGGTCGACTGCCCAGGCGGGGTGCGGGTTGAAGAGGTGATCATCGCGACCAATTCGTGTGCCAGGTCCTCAGGCTTGCGGGGGCCTTCTGGGTCATACCAGCGTACCGTCCAGTTCAACGCCCCCATCACGAAGCGCGAAACGAGGAAACGGTCACCGTGAATGAGGCCGTCAGCCAGCGCCTCGTCGATGACACGCTCCCACAACTCCTCATAAGCATCGCGCAGGTGGCTCAAGTGGTCCCGAGCCGCCGAGTCCAATCGCCGCCATTCGTATAGGGCCACCACGTGAGCGTTGCGATCTGTGAGCAAGGTTTCCAGGTGTGCTCTGGCCATGGCATGCAGCCTCTCGCTGGCCGAGTCGCCGCACTCTTCCAGCGCTTGGCGGGCCAGGGTCAAGGCATTCTGCGTACCTTCCTCGATGACGGCGGCAAGTATTTCCTGTTTGTCGCGAAAGTGATGAAACAGGCTGCCGGACTTGATGCCCATTTCCTGGGCCAGCATGCGTACCGTGGTGCGATCGAAACCTTCCTGGACGAACAATTGCGCGGCCAGACGGGTCAATTCCTTGCGGCGTGGGGACTCGTTAACGACATTCATCGGGTTTACACTAGCGCTTGCTTGGTTGATCTTGAGAAAACCACAGCGGCGCAGACAGGTCAACGCAATGGCGTCGACACAGTGCCGCGAGTACGCCGAAAAGACTCGACAGAGACGGCCGCACCGGTCGAGCCGGCTCTCGACAACGACAAACATCGTATGAATCAGGAGACCGCCACCATGAGCAGCCCTAACGACATCGTCTTTCTCTCCGCCGCACGTACGCCCATGGGCGGCATGCTGGGCAGCCTGGCAAGCCAGACCGCTCCGGAGCTTGCCGCCACGGCCATCCGCGCCGCCATCGCGCGCGCCGGTATCGAAGCCAGCGACATCGATGAAGGCATCATGGGCTGCGTGCTGCCGGGTGGCGTCAAGCAGGGCCCGGCCCGCCAGGCCATGCGCCAGGCCGGCATCCCCGACGGCATCGGAGCCACTACCATCAACAAGCTGTGCGGCTCGGGCATGAAAGCCGCCATGCTGGCCCATGACCTGATTCGCGCCGGCAGCGGCGAGGTGATACTGGCCGGCGGTATGGAGTCGATGTCCAACGCCCCGCACGTGCTGACCAAGGCGCGCACCGGCTATCGCCTGGGCCATGGCGAACTCAAGGACCACATGTTCCTCGACGGCCTGGAAGATGCCGAAACCGGCAAGCTGATGGGCGTGTTCGCTCAGGACATCGCCAGCGAGCGCGGCTACTCACGCGAGCGCCTCGACGACTTTGCCATCGCCTCGCTGGAGCGAGCCATGGAAGCCACCAATGCCGGCCACCTCAACGCCGAGATGGCGCCTGTGACCGTGACCAGCCGCCAAGGCGAGAGCGTGGTCGAGCACGACGAGCAGCCGTTCCAGGCCAAGCTCGACAAGATCCGCCAGTTGCGCCCCGCCTTCGCCAAGGACGGGACCATCACCGCAGCCAACTCCAGCTCGATTTCGGACGGTGCCTCGGCGCTGATCCTGGCCAGCCAGGCCGCCGCCGAGAGACTCGGCAGCAAGCCGCTGGCACGCATGCTGGGCCACAGCACCCACTCCCAGCACCCCAGCGAGTTCACCATCGCCCCGGTCGGTGCCATCGACAAGCTGATGAAGAAACTCGGCTGGAGCGTGGCCGACGTCGACCTGTTCGAAATCAACGAGGCTTTCGCCGTGGTCACGCTGCTGGCCATGGACGGGCTCGACATTCCGCATGACAAGGTCAATGTCTTCGGCGGCGCCTGTGCCCAAGGCCACCCCATCGGCTCCACCGGCTCGCGCATCATCGCCACCCTGATCCACGCCCTGCGTACCAAGGGCGGCAAGCGCGGCATCGCCAGCCTGTGCATCGGCGGCGGCGAAGCCACCGCAGTGGCCATCGAACTGGTGGATTAGAACCTGAGCGACCGATCGAGCCGTTGAACCAATGACGCCCGCTTCGACACCGAAGCGGGCGTCTTCATGTAGCGGGGGACGAGAGCCGGTCGAGGCGCAGTCGCTCGCGGGAATCGAACAGTCGACGACTGCCCGTCGAGACGGCCGCCAGCGTGCCGAAGCCGGTGCCCAGCGTGATCGCGAACATGATCAGGATCTGGTACTTCACCGCCAGGCCCGGCGCGGTGCCGGCGAGTATCTGGCCGGTCATCATGCCCGGCAGGCTGACCACCCCGGCGGCGGCCATGGCGTTGATCATCGGCATCAGCCCGCTGCGCATCGCCTCGCGGCGGATATCGCCTATCGCTTCCTGCCAGGGTTGCCCGAGCATCAGCCGATTCTCGATCACACCGCGCTGACGCCAGGCGGTATCTGTCAGCCGGTCCAATGCCAGGGCCACACCGGTCATGGTATTGCCCAGCAGCATGCCCAGCAGCGGGATGGCATACTGCGGCCGATACCAGGGCTCGGGGCCGATAATGACGGTCAAGGTGAGTACCGTAACGCTAAACGAAGAGAGGAACATCGACAGCGTACCGATGCCGAAGGCCCAGCCGCCCAACAGTCGACGCTTCTGCCGTGCCATCACCTCGCGCCCGGCGATCAGCAGCATAGCCAGTGCCATCAGCATTACCCACACCAGGCGCTCGGCGGCGAACAGCGCTTCCAGCACGAGGCCCACCAGCGCCAGCTGGATGACGGTTCGCAGTGCCGCTATCAATAGACTGCGACTCATGCCCAGCCGCATGACGGCGGTGCAACCGGCAAGCGCCACCACCATCAGCGCCGCCAGCGCCAGCTGCCACCAGGAGAGCTCGATAACGTTCATGAGGTTTTCCGCTCCACGAGCCGCCCGCCGGCAATCCGCCAGTGACGGCTTGCCACCCGCGCAATCTGCTCCAGATCGTGAGCCACCCACAGCGTCGGACAGCCGCGCGATTCAATCCGCGATGTCAGCCAACGTTCTACCCGGTCACGGGTCGCATCATCCAGATTGGCGGTTGGCTCATCAAGCAGCAGCACGCGGGGTTCGCGGCTGATCGCCCGCAACAGCCCCAGGCGCTGCTTCTCACCGGTGGATAGGCGGCTCACCTGCCATTCCAGAGCATCGCATTCGAACCCCAGCGCCGCCAGCTCGGCCTCTTCGAGGCTGTTGGGAAAATGCTCCCTCACCGTGTCTGACCACCAGTGGCTCTCCGCCGGCACCAGCATCACTTGGCGCCGCCAGGTGTGACCGGGTGTCTGCGACTGGGCCTGCTCGCCCAGCCAGACCTCGCCAGCATGGGGCTCGAGGT
Organism: Halomonas sp. TH-94; assembly: GCF_057473365.1. Lineage (NCBI taxonomy): Bacteria > Pseudomonadati > Pseudomonadota > Gammaproteobacteria > Oceanospirillales > Halomonadaceae > Halomonas > Halomonas sp. TH-94. The sequence continues at coordinate 27,210 of NZ_JBYCKL010000119.1, read as the reverse complement.
CGGCCACGGCGCGCAACAGCCGGCTCTTGCCCGAGCCGCTGGCGCCGGAGAGACAGCAGATCTCGCCGGGCTCGAGCTCGAGGCTGACCTCGGCCAGTTCACCGACGGCAACGTTGTCGAGTCGTAGGCGCTCGAGAGTCAAATGCGCTTCCCCCAGCAGTGGATAAAAGCGTTACAGTGGCGCCAACCTCTCAGCCTGGCAAGTCGAGGCGCCGTGCATTTGAGCATATATGGAATTCCATATATTATGGCTGCCATAGCCACCCGCGGGCTTGACCGGCGGCAGCCTATTCGCCCCATCGGGACATCGCAATGACTTCAGATCAGAGTGAGCAGACTCCGTCCCCCACCGAGGGAATGGGCCGCTTCGAGCGCTATCTCTCCGTATGGGTGGCCCTAGCCATCGTCGCCGGTGTACTGCTGGGCCAGTTCGCCCCGGCGGTGCCTGAAACGCTTTCGCGCTTCGAAGTCGCTCAGGTATCGATACCGGTGGCGATCCTGATCTGGGCGATGATCTTCCCGATGATGGCGCAGATCGACTTCGCCGCGGTATTGGGTGTGCGTCGCCAGCCCAAGGGGTTGATCATCACCACCACGGTGAACTGGCTGATCAAGCCCTTCACCATGTTCGCCATCGCCTGGTTCTTCCTGATGGTGCTGTTCCGCCCGCTGATTCCCGAGCCGCTGGCCCAGCAGTACCTGGCTGGCGCCATTCTGCTCGGCGCCGCCCCCTGCACCGCCATGGTTTTCGTATGGAGCTACCTGACCCGTGGCGACGCTGCCTATACCTTGGTGCAGGTGTCGCTCAACGACCTGATCATGCTGTTCGCCTTCGCCCCCATCGTGGTGCTGCTGCTCGGCATCTCCAACATACAGGTGCCTTGGGATACCGTGGCCCTCTCGGTCTTCCTCTATATCGTCATCCCGCTCGCTGCCGGCTACCTGACGCGGCGTACCCTGATCGCCCGCCGCGGCATCGAGTGGTATGAAAGCGTGTTCATGAAGCGGGTCGGGCCGATCACGCCCATCGGACTGATCATCACTCTGGTACTGCTGTTCGCCTTCCAGGGCGACGTCATACTCAACAACCCGCTGCACATCGTGCTGATCGCCATTCCGCTGATCATTCAGACGGTGCTGATCTTCTTCATTGCCTATGGCTGGGCAAAGGCCTGGAAGGTACCGCACAACGTGGCCGCCCCCGGCGCCATGATCGGCGCCAGCAACTTCTTCGAGCTGGCGGTGGCCGCCGCCATCGCGCTGTTCGGCTTGCAATCCGGCGCGGCGCTGGCCACCGTAGTGGGCGTGCTAGTGGAAGTGCCGCTGATGCTGGCGCTGGTACGCATCGCCAATAACACTCGCCACCATTTCCCGGCCCCCAGCGAGGCCAGAGGCTGAGCGTGGCCATTCTATAACGGAGCGACTAGCCGAAACTCGCGCTTGCCTTGTCGCCCTGCTGGGGCGACGATCCGGCAATGAACAAAAACTCCTTTTGGCAACGTCACCCCCTGGCCGTCATCGTGCTGGCCCAGCTGTGCGGCACGTCGCTGTGGTTTTCCGTCAATGGTGTTGGCCTGTCGCTAGCGCGCGATCTCGGTTTCACCGAGGTCGAACTCGGCCGACTGACGCTGGCCGTACAGGCGGGCTTCATCTGCGGCACCCTGTTCATCGCCACTACCGGCCTTGCCGACCGCTTTCGCGCCAGCCGTATCTTCGCCGCCTCCTGCCTGGCAGGCGCATTGGTCAACGCCGGTTTCGTGCTGGTGGCAGCGCAGTTCCCGCTGGCCGTGCTGCTGCGGTTCGCTACGGGATTGTGCCTAGCCGGCATCTATCCGCTGGGCATGAAGCTGGTGATCGGTTGGACGCCCAAGCACACCGGCGCGGCCCTGGCCTGGCTCGTCGGCATGCTGACCCTGGGCACCGCCATGCCGCATCTATTGCGCGGTGGCACCCTGGGAATGGCATGGGAGTGGCCGCTGCTGGGCGCCTCGCTGCTGGCCCTGGCGGGTGGGGCCATGGTCTGGTTGCTGGGTGACGGCCCTCACCTGCCCCCCTCCTCCGGCAAGGCACGGCTCACCGAGGGGCTTGCCGCCCTGAGCGAGAAGCGATTCCGGAGCGTGGCCGGTGGCTATTTCGGCCACTGCTGGGAGCTTTACGCCTTCTGGATGTTGACCCCTTTCCTCGTCTATCGGGAAATCGAACGACTGGGCGCTTCCACCGACCTGGTGGCCTGGCTCTCCTTCGGCATCATTGCACTGGGGTTGGCAGGCTGCGTCGGCGGCGGCCTGGTGAGCCGACACCTGGGCAGCCTATGGGTGGCCCGCTGGTCGCTCACGGCTTCAGGAGCGATCTGCCTGGCCTACCCGCTGCTGGCATGGGCGCCGCCGGGGATGCTGCTGGTTTTACTGGCCATGTGGGGGTTAACGGTCATTGCAGACTCACCGCAGTTCTCAGCGCTGGCCGCCGCGACGGCACCGCGTGAGCGTGTCGGCTCTACCCTGGCGGTGATGAACGCCGTGGGCTTCGCCCTGACCATTCCGGCCATTTCGCTGACGACGTCGCTTTGGGCCATGCAGGGAACCTGGGTGCTGTGGTGGCTGCTGCCGGGGCCGATTCTCGGTTTATGGGCGCTGCGTGGAGTGATCGCCTCGGCCGACCCCGCGCCGGCCAGACAGACGTGAAGGACGTAGCCGGTGGGCGCTGCCAGCACTATGGGTTAGCAGAGAGCGGCGCGACGCTCGGGTCGATTGCCCATGCACTGAAGGCGCTGCTGCAGCTTGACCAGGCGTCGCCCCTTCCCTTTCTCCGCCGCCGCCAGGATCTCGGCCACCCAGCCCGGCAGCTCATCGGAGATACGGTAGTAGACCCACTGGCCCTCGCGGCGGTCGTTGAGCAGCCCGCAGGTACGCAGCTGCGCCAGGTGCCGCGAAACCTTGGGCTGTGACTCCTCCAGGGCATGGGTCATTTCGCAGACGCACAGCTCCCCTTCCTCGCCAATCAGCAGGGTCAGCGTCAGGCGGGTCTCGTCGGCAAGACATTTGAAAAGTCGAACGGGATCCAGCTCGGGCACGAGACGTCTCCAGCGGCGCGATAGGGGTCCCCATTCTAACCAAGTGGCGACCCGAGCGTCAGCGATTGCCTCGAACCAGCGCCTCACCTTAGCCGAAACGACCGGTAATGTAGTCGTGGGTTCGCTGTTCGCGTGGGTTGGTGAAGATGTCGTCGGTATCGCCTACCTCGACCAGGTCGCCAAGGTGGAAGAAGGCCGTCTTGTGCGCCACCCGCGCCGCCTGCTGCATGTTGTGGGTCACCATGACGATGGTATAGCTCTCGCTCAACTCGTCGATGAGCTGCTCGATCTTGCCCGTGGCAATGGGGTCTAGGGCCGAGCAGGGCTCGTCCATCAAGATCACCTCAGGGCTCACAGCGATGGTGCGAGCGATGCACAGGCGCTGCTGCTGCCCGCCGGAAAGACTGGTACCGGGCTGGTCGAGTCGATCCTTCACCTCGTCCCACAGCCCGGCACGCCTCAGGCTGCTCTCGACGACGTCGTCGAGTTCGGCACGCCGCCTGGCCAGGCCGTGGAGGCGCGGGCCATAGGCAATGTTTTCATAGATCGACTTGGGGAAGGGATTGGGCTTCTGAAACACGATGCCGACCTGAGCACGCAGCAGCACCACATCCAGCGAGGGGTCGTAGATATCATTGCCGTCCAGGGTCACCTGGCCCTCGACACGGCTTCCTGCAATGGTGTCGTTCATGCGATTGAGACAGCGCAGGAAGGTCGACTTGCCGCAGCCCGACGGACCGATGAAAGCGACCACCTGGTGCTCCATGATATCGAGGTCGATACCATGCAGCGCTTCGTTCTCGCCATAGAAGACCTTCACGCCGCGAGCTCTCATCTTGACGCTTGCCGCTTGCGCAGTGCGCTTGTTCATGGCCGTTGGCACAGTCACGGATACCGTCATGGTTACCACCTCGTCTCGAATTTTTTGCGCAGCCAAATGGCCGTCCCGTTGAGGCTCAGCATCAACCCGAGCAGCACGATGATGGCTGCCGAGGTGCGCGCCTCGAAGAAGTTGCGTAATTCATTGCCCTGCCAGAGGTAGATCTGCACCGGCAGCGCGGTGGCCTGGTCCAGGGGAGAGCTGGGTACGTTGGCCACGAAGGCATTCATGCCGATAAGCAGCAGCGGCGCCGTCTCACCTAGCGCCTGGGCCACACCCAGGATCGAACCGGTCAGGATCCCAGGCAACGCCAACGGCAACACATGATGAAAAACCGTCTGCACTCGCGACGCCCCGATACCCAGCGCTGCCTGGCGAATCGAGGGCGGTATCGAGCGCAGCGACGCTCGCGTGGCAATGATGATGGTGGGTAGCGTCATCAGCGTGAGCACCAGACCACCCACCAGCGGGGCCGACAGAGGCAAGCGCAAATAGCCGATGAAGATGGCCGCCCCCAGCAGGCCGAATACGATCGAAGGCACCGCTGCCAGGTTATTGATGTTGATCTCGATAAGATCGGTCAGGCGATTCTTGGGAGCGAACTCCTCGAGGTAGATCGCACTGGCTACCCCGAGCGGTACCGACAGCAGGATGACGATCAGCATCATGAACAGCGAGCCCATGAAGGCGCCGGCCAGGCCCGCCGATGCCGGCGAGCTGCGCGAGTCAGTGTTGAGGAACAGCGCCGTGCTGAAAGCGTTGCGAATGATGCCCCGTTCATGCAGATGATCGGCCCATTCGCGGGTCTGGGCGCTCAGCTGTTGCCGATGATCCGGAAGGTCTCGGTCGATGTTGCCCTTAAGCCAGACGTCGACGTTGGCACTGGCAAGCATCTTGACGTTCACGGTCTGACCGATCAGCTCGGGATTCTCGACCACACGCTCACGCAAGGCGAAGCGTTCGCCGGTGGCTACCAAGGCGCGCAGGTCGCGAGCCTGACGCGACTCGATTTCCCCAGGCAGGTTCGCCTTGAGCGACTCGTCGATCAGGACGTTCCAATTGACCATGCTCAATTGGTTCAGCCAGGCAAGCTCCCTCTCACGAAACTGAGCCGGGCTCTCCCCTGCCTGGCGCACCGGTCGCTCGTCGACCTGGACGATCTCCGGATCGAGATAGACATCGAGATAGAGAGTGGCTTGCCAGAAGGCCGGTAGTCCGCGCGACAGAATGCTGGCAAACAGGATAGCCACCAGCACAAGGGCAGTGAGCACGGCAGCCAATCCCGTGAACTTGAAGCGACGCTCTCGCGCATGGCGCGCCTTCAACGAGCGTTGGATGATGGCGAGGCGCTCACGGCGTCGGGTATCGGATATGTCGAGATTCGTTGCAGTCACGTAGGCGTCACTCATATTGCTGACGGTATTTGCGCACCACGACCAGGGCGATTACGTTGAGCCCCAAGGTGATGACGAAGAGTGTGAGGCCAAGAGCGAACGCCACCAGTGACTGCGGGCTTGAGAAGTCCATGTCACCGGTCAGCTGATTGACGATGGTCACGGTAATGGTGGATACGGCCTCGAAGGGGTTGGCATGCAACACCGGATTGTTACCGGCCGCCAGCACCACGATCATGGTCTCGCCGATGGCACGACTGGCGGCGAGAAGAAAGGCGCCGACGATGCCCGGCAGCGCTGCCGGCAGCACGACCTGACGAATCATTTCGGACTTGGTAGCGCCGAGCCCCAGGGCACCGTCGCGCAGCGATTTCGGCACCTGGGTAATGATGTCGTCAGAGAGCGAGGAGACGAAGGGGATGATCATGATGCCCATCACAAGCCCAGCGGTCAGCGCGCTCGTGGCCCGTATATTGATCCCTATCAGGTCTCCCAGCATCGACAGGAAAGGGCCGATCACGATCAGGGCAAAAAAGCCATATACGATGGTCGGGATACCGGCCAGAACCTCAATGATCGGCTTGGCCACATTGCGCAACCACGGCGGTGCGTACTCCGCCATGTAGATCGCCGTCATCAGGCCCAGCGGGATCGCCACCAACAGTGCGATAACGCTGACCATGAGCGTGCCCCACAGCAGCGGCAGCAGCCCGAACTCGCCCTGCTGACCGGTACCGGAGGTGCTGAAGCGCGGGTTCCAGACCGTGCCGAAGAAAAACTCCGCTGGACTGATATAGCGGAAAAAATGCAGTGCCTCGCCCACCAACGACAGCACGATGCCGACGGTGGTGAGGATGGCGACTCCCGAACTCATCGCCAGCAACGCGGTAATCACATGCTCGACATGGTTGCGTGCCCGCAGCTGAGGTGAGATACGGCGCTGCGTGACCACCAAGCCAACCACGGCGACCACCGCCATGCTTGCCAACATGGCCAGTCGACCCATGCTCTCGAGCCGTGCCATCTGTTGGGCGGCGGCCATCTCGTAGGCTTGCACCTCACCGCTGACGCCTTGCCCCGAGGCCAACGCACCGATGCGACGCATCAGCACCTGCATGTCGCGCTCGCTGACGTTGGCCAGCTCAACGGGAAGCTGACGGATCACGAGCGTATCGACAATGGCATCCTGGAGCAGAAACCAGACACCAAAAAGCAGCAGTGCCGGCAGCCCGCACCACAGGGCAACCAGCACGCCGTAATATCCGGGACGGGAATGCAGCCGCACCCCTCCGTTTGCCACCGCCCTGCTGCGCGAAAGCCCGACCTGGTAGGCCAGGGCCATCACGATCAGCACGGTTGCGATCAAGACAAGATTCATCGTCTCTCCATCTTGCGCTCTTGCATCCGGGCCGGGGGGCGCCGGTTGCGCCCCCCGTGGTATTGCGCTTGTCTCACTCGGCGGTAACGACGGTGCGCGCCTGGAACTGCTCCAGGATCTGGGCACGTTCGTCATCGTCCATCGGGATCAGGCCAGCGTCTTCCAGCGGGCTGCCGTATCCGGAAATTGCCTCGCTGAGGAAGAACTCGGTGTACTCGGCCAGGCCGGGAATCACATCGAGATGCTCGCCCTTGACGTAGAAGAACAGAGGACGCGACACCGGGTATTCACCGGAACCGATGGTCTCGAGGCTAGGCGTGACGCCGTCGACGGTAGCCACCTGCAGGCGGTCGCGGTTCTGGTCGTAGAAGCTCAGACCGAAGACACCTACCGCATCGGACTGGGAATCCAGCCGCGCCAGGGTTTCGGTGTAGTCGCCGGCGATCTCGATGATGCGGCCATCACCGCGCAGGTTGTTACAGGCATCGCCTTCTATCTCGGCATAGTCGTCACAGCCGGCATGGAGCACTTTCTCCTCGAAGACCTCACGCGTACCGTGATTCGAGGCCGGGATGACCAGCACGATCTCCTGATCGGGCAAGTCGCTGTCGATCTCCGACCAGCGGGTGTAGGGGTTGGCGACCAGTTGGCCGTCCTGGGGAATCTGTGCCGCCGCTGCGGCAAACACATGTTGCGGAGTCAGAGCGAACTCGTCGCGGTCGGCACGCGAGGCGAAGACGATACCGTCATAGCCGAACATGACTTCAAGAATGTCGTTGACGCCGTTGGATGCACAATTCTCGAGCTCACCGGAACGAATGGCGCGTGAGGAATTGGCGATGTCGATAGTGTTCTCACCGACACCCTGACAGAACTGACGCAGACCGCCACCGGAGCCGCCGGAACCGACCACCGGCGTATTGAACTGCGGGAAGGAAGCACCGAATTCCTCGGCGACGATACTGGCAAAAGGCAGCACGGTGGAGGAACCAGCGATCTGAAGGGTGTCGCGGGCCTGGGCGGCGGTCGACAGACCGACGGCGAGGGAAGCGGCGATCGCCATGCTCAGCGTGCTCTGCTTGAAGTTCATCTTCACTATCCTCTCTGCGTTTTGATCCGACAGACCCCACGGTCTGGCAGTGTCGTATTAGCCCGAGGGCCATTCGCAGGAGTGATATTGGAGGCGATTGATTGCAGAAAGATGACACGTGAACGAAACGTAACCAACTAAATCAGCAACCCCAGCGCCGCCAGGGTACACAAGGCAAGTGAAGCCCCCTGCAGGCGGCGTCGGTCGAGCTTGTGAGCGATGCGGTCGGCCACGGCATTGCCGGCCAGCACCGCCGGCAGGAAGGTGAGTGCAAGCCCCAGGTGCCACAGGCGCACCTGGCCGGCCAGCGCCAGGGTGGCCAGCGTCAGACTGGCGGTGATGATGAAGAAGGCGGAGAGATTGCCGCGCAAGCGATCCGGCGAGAGGCCGTGCATCAGCAATACCATGGGCGGCCCACCGATGGCCGCCACCGTGCCGAAGATACCCGACACCACGCCGGCGCCGAACAGACTGACGCGATTGACCGGCAAACGCAGGCGGAACAGCGTCACCGCCACGGCGAACAGCACGCTGAAGGCAATCAACTTTTCCAGTAGCACCATAGGCGCGGCGAGCAGCAGCCACAGGCCCAACCCGTTGCCAGGCAGGCGCCCCAGCAGGGCAAAGCCGATTTCGCCAAGGCGCACCTCATGGCGATAGTGACGCACCGTCATCAGCGATACGGTGAAACCGAACAGCACCAGGATCACGGGCACCAGCCGTGGTTCGAGCATCAACAATAGCGGTGCGCCCACCACCGCAAGACCGAAGCCGGTGGCACGCTGCACGAAGGCCCCCAAGGCGAGCACCACGGCGCAGCCGACCCAGGTCAACGCCGACATGTCGAGCCAGAGCGCGAGGCCGTCAGGCATGCACGGGTCGCCCGGTCAGCCGAGAGAGCATGACGTTGCCGAACAGTGAAGCCACCAGCATGGTCAGCACCATGGGCCACAGGCTTTCGATTTCGAAGGCACCCACCATCACTCCGGCCAGCGCCGCGGATCCGAACTTGGCCGCTCCCATCAACGCCGTAGCCGTGGCGCTCATATGACCGAAATGGTCCAGCAGCAGGGCCATGGCATTGGGCGAAATCAGGCCGATCATGCCGGAATAGAGCATGATGAGAATCACCACGACCGGCAGCGAGGCCAGGCCGGTCAGCGTCACGGCCACCAGGCCGGCCGCCGCCACCAGCTGGATACTCAGCCCCAGATAGAGATTCTGCAGCGGCGTGCGCGTCTTCAGCAGATGGATGTTGAGTCGATTGGATAGCGCAATGAAAACGACATTGCTCGCCAGCACGAATGGATAGGTGGCTGGCGTGAGACCGAAATAGTCCATGTACACATAGGGCGATGCGGTGACGAAGGCAAACAGGCCGCCAAACGATGCCGCTACCGCGCAGATGTAGCCGAGCCCTTCCCGATGGCGCACCACACTGGCGTAGTTACGCAACACCTGAGCGAACGAAGCCACGGGCTGATCGGGGTGACGTGTCTCGGGCAGGCGGGTAGACATCAGCCACAGCAGGAAGGCGGCATAGCCGGCAAGGCAGATGAAGATCAGCCGCCAGCCCGCCAGGTAGAGCAGCCCACTGCCAAACAGCGGTGCCACCAGCGGTGCCAGCATCATGATCATCGCCATTGTGGAGATGACACTGGCGGCCTGTCGGCCACTGAAGCAATCGCGCACGATGGCCGCCGAATTGACCACACAGGCCCCGCCCCCCAGGGCCTGCACGAAGCGCCACGCCAGAAGCTCGGTGAGTGAGCCGACCGTGGCCAACATCAGGCTGGCCAGCAGGAACACCACGAGCCCCGACAGCAACACCGGCTTGCGCCCCAGGCGATCGGACACCGGACCGAACAGCAGCTGCCCGATGGCGAAGCCCGCCATGAACACGCTGATCGAGAGCTCGGTATGATGAATACTGGCGCCTATGCTATCGGCCAGCGCCGCCATGGCAGGCAGATATGCATCGATGGCAAAGGGGGCCAATGCCGTGTTGACGGCCACCAGCAGTGCCAGGCGTCGAGGAGAAAGAGTCAAGTCAGCTCCCTGCCGAACGAGTTAGCTAGGACGCTAATCATAGCGCAACTCATACCCGACTGCCCCTGTCGAACCTATCCGCTGTTCCCGCTCCCATCCAGTTGCTAAAGTGGCGTGATGACGAACATTAAGGAGTGAACCGATGGCAGAGGACCTGCTTAGCCAACTCAAAACGATGAGTACCGTGGTGGCCGATACCGGCGACATCGAGGCCATCCGTCGTTTCGAGCCCACCGATGCGACCACCAACCCATCCCTGATTCTACAGGCGGCGCAACACGAGGGCCGCCGCGAGCGCCTGGCGGCGATAGCCCGGGAGGCCACCGATATCGACGATGCGCTGGATGCCGTCGCGGTAGAAATCGGCAGCGAGATCTGCAGCCTGGTGCCTGGCTACGTATCCACCGAAGTCAGTGCTCGGCTCTCCTTCGATACCGAGGCGACCCTGACCCGGGCCCGCGCTCTTATCGAGCGCTACGAGCGCCACGGCATCGGTCCCGAGCGCATCCTGATCAAGATCGCCTCGACCTGGGAGGGCATACGCGCCGCCCGCCAGCTGGAACGTGAAGGTATCCATTGCAATCTGACCTTGCTGTTCAGCTTTGCCCAGGCTCAGGCCTGTGCCGATGCCGGCGTGACCCTTGTCTCCCCTTTCGTTGGACGCATTCTCGACTGGAATCGGAACAAGTGGCCCGATGCCGACTTCAGCGGCGACAACGACCCCGGCGTCAAGTCGGTCAAGCGCATCTACGAACACTACAAAGGCCACGGCTACAGGACCATCGTGATGGGCGCCAGTTTTCGCAATAGCGGCGAGATACTGGCCCTGGCCGGCTGCGACCGCCTGACCATCTCCCCGGCCCTGCTCGCCGAGCTGGCCGAGAGTCATGACAGGATCGAGCGCCGCCTGAGCCCCATCGACGCCGAGACGTCTCCCCCCGAGCCGCAAGACGAAGGCGAGTTCCGTTGGGAGATGAATGAGGATGCCATGGCCACGGAAAAACTGGCCGAGGGGATACGCAAGTTTGCCGACGACCAGCGGAAGCTGGAAAAACTGCTGGGTGAATTGCGCCAGGCCTGAGAACCAGAGGGGATGGTTTCAACGACTGGCATGGGTAGCGCCATGCCGGTCCAACTGAGAATCAACTCTTGTCGGTGTGGGGGGCCTCTTGCGCCTCCAGCATCTCGACCAGCGGCTGAAACTCCTCACGATTGTGCTCGTTCATGCGCATCAGAATTCGATGCGCCTCGAGGATACGCTTGCGCATCTCCTCGATGTCTGCGGGAATTTCGGGCAGGTCACACAGTTCGCAGGTTTCGGTGAGCGGCGCTTTCACCATGGCGAAGAATTGAGCAAAGCCCATGACTTCGAGCATGCGCTGTACGTCGGGGTTGTCCACCACGATGGTCGGCTTGTAGAGAATGTGATCCTTGACGGCCATGGCCACCTTGGCCAGGAAGCCCAGCGCCGTGGAATCGACATTCGTCGCTTCGCGCAAATCGATTATCAACGATTGCAGCCCAGGGGTGCGAGCCAACTGCTGGGCCTGGCTGTCCAACGTCGCACAAAGCGTCAAGCGTACGTCGCCGCACAGCTTGAGCACGAAGACACCAGAGTCGAACGCCGCCTTTACGCGGCCCTCATTCGTGATCATTGCCAAATCCGCTCAACATCATGATCGTCAGGTCATCGGGCAGTTCCTGTCCACTGCCATCCCCTTCGGCATCGATGTCGCGGGGAGTGTCCAGCATCAGGCTGTCGCGAAGCCGCTCCAACGTCGCACAGTTCAGTACACGTTGCTCAAGCTCCCTGAGCCGTGCATCGAGCGTTTCGCCCGGCAGGCACTCCAATATTCCATCCGAACACAACCATAACTGGAAGTTCGCCGGTAGCGTATACCTCAAACGTGGGTACTCCACATCGGGAAACAGACCGACCGGCATCCCCTCACCCGGCAGTTCAACCACCTTGCCATCGGTTACCAGCAGTGGTTTCGGCAACTGCGCGCCAAGCGAATAGTGAAGCTCATGGGTCTGCCGGTCAATGACACCAATGAACAGGGTGGCGTGCTTGCCAATTCCGGTTTCCAGTAGTTCTCGGTTGAGTATCGCCAGCCAGTGCGCCGGCAGCTCCTCCGGCCGGCTTGCATCCCATTCGCCCAGCCAACGGTTGAAGAGGTACTTGAGCAGAACGGTAACGAAAGCGGATGAAGCGCCATGGCCCGACACATCGGCAAAGTAAAACAGGATGAAACGCTCGTCCAGACGCTGGAAATCGAGAAAATCCCCGGACAGGTAGAGCGAGGGAATCAGCCAGTAATCGCACGTCACGCCACCCAGGGTTTGCGGGTGGACCGGCAGGAGCTTGCGCTGAATCTGCCCGCCCGCCTGCTGGTCGAGCCGCAGCAAGGCCAGATGTGTCTCCAGGCTCTCGTTGAGCTCCTCCAGATGAGCATTGAGCTGGGCAAGCCGGTCACGGTCGTGATTGCGCTCCGCTTCCAGCCGCCGCAGCTCAATCGCCTTGCGAATCATACGCCGCAGCAGCTGGCCATGGCGCATGGGTTCGACCACGTAATCCACCAGCCCCACGTCGACCGCGGTCAGCAGGTCGGCATCGAGGCGTGAATCACTGACCACAACGGTAGGCAGGCGTTCCGTCAAACTCGACCAGGCCAGGCTGGGAATCGCCTGAGCATGGGCCACGACCAGAGCCGTCTCCCTGGGCAGGTCCTCGAGTCGCTCGGCGGCGAATACTGCCAGACCGTCGCGAGCGATGGTATCGGCCAACGCATCACGGTAGGCACCGGGCTCGTCGAGTACGCCAATCAGCGGCTTGGGTAGATCCATCAGCTCAGACCTCAATCGGCGAAGTCGGCATCTTCATACGCATCGTCGAAGTCGGCTTCATCGAAATCGAAGTCGAACTCATCGCTGGCGAAGGGATCGTCGCCCAGTTCCCCATCACTGACCTCGAAGCGCCTGCGCTGTAGATAGGCATCGCGTATGAAGACATAACGATCGCCTCGGATCAGCTCTTCCTGATCGAGAAAGCCTGCACGTATGTCGACGATACGCAGTGCAGTCAACCCATAGCGCACCTTGTCATCTTCCACGTAGTAGACAGGATAGGTCACCATATCCAGCGGCATACCGGCCGTATCACGCACCGTACTGGGGCCGAGAAGAGGCAGCACCAGGTAGGGCCCCTCGTTGACGCCCCAGACACCCAGCGTTTGACCGAAGTCTTCCTGATCGGCCGTGATACCCATATGGGTGGCGAAGTCCCACAGGCCGGCGATGCCTACCGTCGAGTTGATCACGAAGCGCGAGGTGGCAAGCCCCGCATTGGCGGGCTTGCCCTGCAGGAGACTGTTCAGCGCCGTACGGATCTCGCCGAGATTGGAGAAGAAGTTGCCGACGCCGGTCTGCACCGGCTGGGGGGTCACGGTACGATAGCCGCGCGCCACCGGCTTGAGCACCGCTCGGTCGACCACCTCGTTGAAGGCGAACACCTGCCGATTGAAACCTTCCCAGGGATCTTCGGGATGACGATCTTCCATCGCCACCCGTCCCGCACAGCCTGACAACATGGCCAGTACCGCCATGGCAACCAGAGCACGAGTGAGCAAGCCTGCCTGCTTCACGACCATCGGTGATGTCTCCTGAAGGTTAGCGCGCGGGGGAGTCACAAGCGGCGTACCACCACGCAGCCGGCACTGTACCCGGCACCGAAAGAGCACACCACCCCCACGTCACCTGACGAAAGGTCGGCATGATGTAAATGAAACGCGATGATCGAGCCCGCCGAGCTGGTGTTGGCGTAACGATCGAGGATGATCGGTGCCTGGCCGGGCTCGGGATCGTGCCCCAGGACCCGCCGGGCAATCAGGTCGTTCATATGACGATTGGCCTGGTGCAACCACATCCGCGCCAGGACGTCACCGGACAGTCCGAGACTGGCCAAATGGTCGCTGATCAGGGCCGCCACCATGGGGCAGACCTCTTTGAATACCCGCCGCCCTTCCTGCACGAACAGCTTGTCGCTGGCCAAAGGGTCGCTGTCGGTCACGCGATTGAGAAAGCCGGCATTGTTGCGAATGGCATTGGAAAACCGTGTGGCGAGGCGCGTGCCGAGAATCTCGAAGCGGGTCGCTGCCGTTGCCAGCTCGGCATCCTCCAACACCACCGCGGTGCAGGCATCACCGAAGATGAAATGGCTGTCGCGGTCGCGAAAGTTGAGATGGGCCGAGCATATCTCGGGGCTGACCACCAGCGCGCGCTTGACGTTACCGCCGCGAATGGCACCGGCCGCCAAGTCGATGGCGAACGTGGCCGAACTGCAGGCCACGTTCATGTCGAAGGCGTGCCCCATCGTACCCAGCGCTGCCTGCAGCTCCACTGCCACTGCAGGATAGGCGCGCTCGAGATTCGAGCAGGCCACGATGACCATCTCGATATCGCTGGCCTCGACCCCGGCGGCGTCCAGCGCCTGGCGAGCCGCCTTGAGTCCCATCTCGCATTGGATGGAAGGGTCGTCATTGCTGCGCTGTGGCAAGCGCGGACGCATTCGCTGGGGGTCGAGGATCCCCGCCGCATCCATGACGAAACGGCTGTGAATGCCCGAGGCCTTGACGATGAATTCGCTGCTCGAATATTGCAGCGGCTCGCGCTCGCCGGCTGCAATGGCGGCGGCATTGCGCTCGTTCTCGATATCCACCCAGGCGTTGAACGAGGCCACCAGGGCATCGTTATCGATGGCGTGCTCCGGCGTGAAGAGTCCCGTACCGGTAATCACGACGTCTGTCATCAGCTTCTCCCTCATGCGGCCATCAGGCCGCTGGCTCGACATCGGCTCAGCGATGTCTCATGTCTCGTTTATCGGCAAGTCAGGCGCGGCCTTGACCATGTCCCACCAGCTCCGACCAGCGCCGTTCCAGGCGCTTGACGGAAACCGGGATGCGGGTGCCCAGCTGCTGAGCGAACAGCGACACACGCAGCTCCTCGATCCACCAGCCGAACTCCACCAGCTCGGGGTCCTCATGCCCCCCTCGCCGCTGGCTCTCGCGCCGGGCCGCCAGGCGCGCCTCGAAATCCTGTACGTCCTGCATGTGCATCTGGTCGCGCATACGCTCACGGGGAGCCTTTTCCAGCCGGATCAGCGCCGCCTCCATGTAGCGCGGATACTCCTCCAGCCACCTATCAGCTTCGCTCACGAAGCCCGGGTGCACCAGCCGCTGCATCTGCGTCTTGAGATCGCCGTAAACCAGGGCCAGGGCGAGATTCAGATTGCCCTTGAGTGCCTTGGCTACCGCCAGGTGACCTTCCAGCGCGCGCTTGAGGGTCGCAACCACCTCCTCCGCAGCGGGTACCAGCTCGCTGCGGGTAGCATCGAGCCTGGCATCGAGCTCGGCGGTACTGCGAGGCAGCGGGGCCATTCCCATGGTTCGAGCAAATACCGCTTCGACCACATCGTCGACCAGCGCTCTCTTGCTGCCGACCTTGGTGAACAGCAAGGCGCAAGCATCGAGTCCCTTGAGCTGCTGGATGACGCGTACCTGCTCCGGCAGGCGCGTCATGGCCAGCCGCACCACACCCCGTCGATGGGCCTGCTCGGCCTTGCCTGGATGATCGAACAGCTCGATGCGGAAGGCCTCGCCTTCGGGCACCAGCGCCGGGTAGGCCTCGACGCGGATACCCGCCTGGGTGGTTACCCGCGACTCCGGCAGCGGCGATTCCGGCAGGCCGATGACATCGGGCGCCTCGCTGACCTCGGCGGCAAGCGCCCTGGCGCCTTCTCCCGCAGCGGCTTCGAAGCGACGCTCCAGCTCACGCACATTGCGCCCCTGCCCCAGCTCCTTGCCCTCATGGTCGATCACGCGGACATTCATCACCAGGTGAGGCTCGAGCTGATCGTAGCGCCAGTCGTCCGGGTGAACACGCACGCCAGTTCGGCGACGCAGAAATTCACCCAGCGCCTCGCTGAGCGGCACGTCATCGGGCGTGAGCGTCTCGAGCGCAGCATCGACCCAGTCGGGGATCGGCACCACCTGTCGCCGAATCGCCTTGGGCAGCGACTTGAGCAGGGCAATACATTTCTCGCGCAGCAGCCCCGGCACCAGCCACTCGAGGCGTGCCCGGGGCAGCTGGGGCAGCATGGCCGCCGGCACCGTCAGGGTCACGCCATCGTCCGGTGCCCCTGGTTCGAAGCGATAACCAAGCGGATAACGCACCCCGCCAAGCACCAGTTCGTCGGGGTAGTGGGCCGCAGTGACTTCCTGCGCCTCGCGTGCCAACAGCGCATCGCGGTCGAACTTGAGCACGGCGGGATTCTCAGCTTCGGCCTTACGACGCCACGCCTCGAAGCCCTTGCCGTTGACGACATGCCCGGGAATCCGCTCATCGTAGAAGGCAAACAACGTCTCTTCGTCGACCAGGATGTCGCGCTTGCGGGCCCTGTCCTCGAGATCCTCGACCTCTTCGACCAGAGCACGATTGTAGTCGAAGAACTCGCCCCGGGTGCGAAAATCGCCCTCCACCAGTGCGCGACGGATGAACAGCTCGCGCGATTCTTCAGGAGCAATCGTTCCATAGTGAACGCTGCGCCCGGCAACGATAGGCAAACCGAACAGCGTAACCTGCTCCTTGGCGACCACCTGGGCACGCTTCATCTCCCAATGTGGCTCGCTATAGCTACGCTTGACCAGGTGCCCAGCCACCGGCTCGATCCACTGAGGTTCTATCTTGGCCACGATACGGGCAAAAAGCCGGGTCGTTTCCACCAGTTCGAAAGCCATGAGCCATTTGGGGGCCTTCTTGGCCAGTCCCGAGCCCGGATGGATGACGAACTTGCGGTTGCGCGCCCCCAGATATTCCCGATTTTCGGTGAGCGTGCCCAAGTGCGATAGCAAGCCCGGGAGCAACGCTTTATGCAGCTGTACGGCGCTCTGTCGGCGAGCCTGCTGAAGCGCCTGAGCGTCTTCTTCTTGTGCCGACGACTGGGTCGGAACCACTGGCGGTGGCACCTCTATTTCCATCTCGCGCAGCAGCTGGCGCAGCTGACGGAACGTATCGTGCCATTCACGCAGTCTCATGTAGTTGAGATAGTGATCCTTGCACCAGCGCCGCAAGCGATTGCCCGAGAGTTCGTCGCGTGCCGCCTCGAAACCCTGCCAAAGATTGAGCAGCGCAACGAAGTCGGAGTCGGGGTCCTGCCAGCGTCGATGAGCCTGATCGGCAGCTTCGCGCTTATCTGCCGGACGGTCACGCGGGTCCTGCACTGCGAGCGCCGATACCACGATCAGCACCTCACGCAGGCCGCCCTGCTCGGCTCCCGCCAGCACCATGCGCGCCAGGCGCGGGTCGATGGGCAGACGAGCCAGCTTGCGTCCCACCGGGGTCAGTCGGTCGCCTTCGTCTACCGCTCCCAGCTCGAACAGCAGACGAAAGCCATCCTTGATGAAACGCGCATCGGGGGGATCGACGAAGGGGAAGCGTTCGATGTCGCCGAGCTTGAGCGACAGCATCGACAGGATCACCGAGGCCAGGTTGGTGCGGCGGATCTCGGGATCGGTGAATTCAGCGCGGGAGAGAAAATCCTCCTCGTCATACAGCCGAATGCATACACCCTCGGCCACGCGCCCACAGCGGCCCTTGCGCTGGTCGGCGCTGGCCTGGCTCACCGCTTCCACCGGCAGGCGCTGAATCTTGGATCGGTAGCTGTAGCGGCTGATGCGCACTAGCCCCGGGTCGATCACGTAGCGGATACCGGGCACGGTAAGCGAGGTTTCGGCGACGTTGGTCGCCAGCACGATGCGCCTGCCGGTATGGGGGGCGAAGACGCGGTTCTGCTCGGCGTTGGAGAGGCGCGCGTAGAGCGGCAGGATCTCGGTGCCCTTGAGATCGGCGCGCCGCAGCGTATCGGCTGTCTCGCGGATTTCCCGCTCGCCGGGCAGGAACACCAGAATGTCGCGCGGGCCATGGAACCAGCGCTTCTCGCGCTCGACCTGCTCGATCTCCTCCACGGCGTGAAGAATGCCTTCCTGCAGGGTGCGGTCGGCTTCGTCGTCCGCCTCGCGTACCAGCGGGCGGTAGCGCACCTCCACCGGGTAGGTACGCCCGGAAACCTCCACTACCGGAGCGGGCACTAGCTCGCCATCGTCGCCTGGCAGGGCGAAGTGCTCGGCGAAGCGTTCCACGTCGATGGTCGCCGACGTGATGATCAACTTGAGTTCGGGCCGGCGCGCCAGCAGGCGCTTGAGGTAGCCGAGCAGAAAATCGATGTTGAGGCTGCGCTCGTGGGCCTCGTCGATGATGATCGCCTCGTAGCGCGTCAAATCGGGATCGTGTCGCGTCTCGGCCAGCAGGATGCCGTCGGTCATCAGCTTGACCAGGGTGTCGTCACCGGTCTGGTCGGTGAAGCGAACCTGATAGCCAACCTGGTCGCCCAGCGGCACCTCGAGCTCCTCGGCCAAGCGAGTGGCGACGGAACGTGCCGCCAACCGACGCGGCTGGGTGTGGCCAATCAGGCCACGGCGGCCCAGACCCAGCTCCAGGCACAGCTTGGGTAGCTGAGTGGTCTTGCCGGAGCCGGTTTCGCCAGCCACGACCACCACCTGATGCTGGCCCAGGGCAGTGAGAATGTCGTCGCGGCGCTCGGCTACCGGCAGCTCGGGCGGATAATTCAAAGTCACCGGGCGGGCCATGCGTCTGTCGGCAAGCGCCACGGAGCGCTCCATGTCGCGTGCCACCTCGGCCAGCCCTCGGTCTACCGGCTTGCCGTCCCGCAAACGCCGTTCAAGGCCCTTCAGTCTGCGAGACAGCCCCTGCCGGTCGCGCAGCATGGCGTCATCGAGAGCACGCTCGAGGCGCTCGAGCTCTGAGCTATCGGCAGCGTTGGCGGAACCAGTACGGATTGCGGTGCTCACAGCCATCCTCTTGCCATGGAAAAAACCAGCCCGCTCCGGAAAACCGGAGCGGGCTGATCATTGTAACGCCGGGAAGCGGAGTTCGGCCAATGGAAGCCGGACTACTCCTTGCTGTCGCTCTCTTCATCGCGCAACTGGCGCCGCAACACCTTGCCTACGTTGGTCTTGGGCAGCTCATCGCGAAACTCGACGAATTTGGGAACCTTGTAGCCGGCCAGCTCCTTCTTGCACCACTCTCGCAGTGTCTTCGCATCGAGGCTCTCGTCCTTCTTGACGACGAACAGCTTCACTGCCTCGCCGCTGTCTTCGTCCTTGACACCGACAGCCGCCGTTTCGACCACCCCGGGATGGCTCGACACCACGTCTTCTATCTCGTTGGGATAGACGTTGAAGCCGGACACCAGAATCATGTCTTTCTTGCGATCGACGATCTTGATGAAGCCATCTTCCTGCAGCACGGCGATATCACCGGTAGAGAACCAACCATCGTCGCTCAGGACTTTGGCGGTCTCATCGTCGAGGTTCCAGTAGCCCTTCATCACCTGAGGCCCCTTGACGCACAGCTCACCCGGCTCTCCCAGCGGCAAGGTATTGCCATCGGTGTCCACCACCTTGACCGAAGTCCCCGCCACCGGCTTGCCAATGGTACCGAGCTGAATGTCGTCAACGGGGTTGAAGCTGACCACCGGCGACGTCTCGGTAAGCCCGTAGCCTTCGGCGATGGGGCAGCCGGTCACTTCCTTCCAGCGCTCTGCCGACGCCTTGGTCAGCGCCATGCCGCCTGAGATGGTCAGACGCAGCTTGGAAAAGTCGAGTTTGCGGAAGTCGTCGCGATTGCACAGTGCGTTGAACAGGGTATTCAGGCCGATGAAGGCGGTAAACTCGATCTTTTGCAGTTCCTTGACGAAGTTGTCCAGGTCCCGAGGATTGGTGATCAGGATCGAGTGATTGCCGGTTTTCATCAAGAACAGGCAGTTCACGGTAAAGGTATAGATGTGATACACCGGCAGCGGCGCGATCACCACCTCCTTGCCCTCTCCCAGGCCCGGCCCGATGGCCGCATCCGCCTGCAGCATGTTGGCCACCAGGTTGCAGTGGGTCAGCATGGTGCCCTTGGGCAGGCCGGTGGTTCCTCCGGTGTACTGCAGCGCGGCAATGTCATCCAGCTCGCGCTCGACCTCACGGTGCTGACGCGAAGCACCGTCCTTCAGCGCCTTGCGGAAGGACACCGCCATCGGCAGCGAATAGGAAGGCACCATCTTCTTGACGTACTTCACCACGGCATTGATCAAAAAGCGCTTGGGGAAGCCGTGCAGGTCGCCAAGCTCGGTCACCAGGACGTGCTCGATGTCGGTACGATCGAGCACTTTCTCGAGCTTGCTGGCCATATTGGCCAGGATCAGGATGGCACGCGCACCCGAATCCTTGAACTGGTGTGCCATCTCCCGCTCGGTGTAGAGGGGGTTGGTGTTGACCACCACTAGGCCCGCGCGCATTGCGCCGAAGACGGCTACCGGAAACTGCAGCACGTTGGGCAGCTGAATGGCGATGCGATCGCCAGGCTTGAGATCCGTTTCGTGCTGCAACCAGGCAGCGAAATCGGCCGACAGCCGGTCGAGCTCGGCAAAAGTCAGCGTCTGGCCCATGCAGGTGAAAGCAGGTTTGTCGGCAAACCGTTTCACTGCCTCATGGAAGACGTCCATCAGCGATCGGTACTGCTCCATGCCCTGCAACTCAGGTCCGTTGAGAATACCGGCGTTGGTTTGCTCATTCATAGGCGCTATCTCCACAGCTTCGTCGACGCGGCGATCACCTCGACCCCGCCAGTTCTTGTTGTGACTAAAACCGTAACGTTATACCAGGCATCGCATGTCTGTAAAACGTATGATTCAAACGTCCGTTCACACAGGAACAGGCAAAGTCGAGCTGATGCATTGACTACAAAGCTGGGCAAGATTCTGCAGAAAGGCAAGCCGATGGTAGGATAACTCTCAGCTTTGCACGGCTGAGCTTTCGGCCACGAACCGGGCCACGATGTGCCCATGTCGCCACACGAGAAGCTCTCCAGGCTGCATGCGAACCCACGCCTCATTGCTGGTCAACGGCTCGGTCGCAATCACGGAAACGATGTCGTTACAGGTGGTGTGTTCGGCGAAGTTGACCGTCAGCTCGGCGTCGGAAAGCTCTGCCTCACCGAATGGTGCTCGTCGAGTGATATGCGCCAGCTTGGTCGAGCAAAAGGTGTAGAGAAACTCGCCATCGGCAAGCAGCAGGTTGAACACGCCCTTTGCTCGCAGGGCCTCGCATAGTTGGTGGAGCAGCCGCCAGAACGCCACGTGGCGTTCTTTCAGTTCGGCATCGCAATCGTCCAGCGCGGGGGGTTCCTCGAACTGCTCACGCAACTCGGCAAGGAGCCAGCAGAAGGCATGCTCGCTATCGGTATCGCCCACCGGACGATAGAAGCTCAGAGGCAACTCCTGCCACTGCTCCAGCTGGCCATTATGCGCATAGCACCAGGTTCTGCCCCACATTTCGCGGGTGAAGGGGTGAGTATTGGCCAGCCGCACCTGGCCCACATTGGCCTGACGAATATGACTGATGACGATGTGCGACTTGATGGGGTAATCGGTGATCAATCGAGCAATGGGCGAGCGAACCGACGGGTGAGGGTCACGGAAATCCCGATAGCCGCCTGCCTCGTAGAAAGCGATGCCCCAGCCATCGCGATG
The DNA here is from genome assembly GCF_057473365.1 of Halomonas sp. TH-94. Lineage (NCBI taxonomy): Bacteria > Pseudomonadati > Pseudomonadota > Gammaproteobacteria > Oceanospirillales > Halomonadaceae > Halomonas > Halomonas sp. TH-94. The sequence goes on along the minus strand of NZ_JBYCKL010000119.1, from coordinate 5,696 downwards.
CGGGCCTGTGCCGCCGCCACGATGCAGGAACCCCGTGAAGCTGAAGCAGATATCGGTGGGCACGTTGGCACTCATGCCCAGCAGCTCACACATGCGGCTCCTCCCGTGGCCCGGCACGATGTCGTCGCAGCGCGATTCGCCACGCCAACAGCAATAACAGCAGCAGCAGCCCGCCTACTATCAGCAACCCGGTCCACCTGGAATCACCCATGGCGTCCTCGAGCGGCCCGAGCAATGCCGGGCGCCACTCCCGCCAGCGCTCCTGGGCAGCCTGCGGCAGCTCCTGGATCTGACGCACGACTTGTTCCACCGCCGCAGGCAGCGGCGACGACGCCGTGTCACGAGGTTCGCGGACAGGCATCAGTTCTTCATGGAAACGCACCACCTCCAGCGCCGGGCTGGCGTCGACCTGGCCGATTGCGGTATCCCCCGATGGGAACAGCATCAGGCGCGGCAGCTGCAGTTCGCGCACCTCGCCATTCAGAGTAACCTCGCCACGCAGCGCCAGCGGTACGCTGAGCACCTGATCCAGCTCCGGCAGCGCCATGTACCAGCGTCGTTCAGCCACAGGTTCGGCGGCCAGGTGCGCGCCCTGAAGCTGGCCACTCAGCCGTGTATTGTGGCGATCGAGCAACGGATGCTCGGCGCTCAACACGACTCGCTGGTTGGCTTCATCGTGACGTGCCGCCACAGCCGGCAGGACGTTGACGGGTTGGACACGCTGTCGACGGAAGCCCTGCCCTTCGGCACGGATGATGAGCTGAGCGGACCCCGCCCGTGCCGGCGCCGGCAGTGTCCCGACGAAGCGCTCCTCCTGCTGGCCGAGCACCGTCGCCGACTGGACCGAGCCGGAGTCGTCCCGCAGTTCCGCGGTCAGCCGCAAATGTCCGGGGAGTCCTTCGGCATCCACGGCTTCGCCATCGCGTGCCAGCCACGCCTCCAACGGCACGTCGAATCCGAGATAGAAAGTGTCCGGCACGCCCTCCATCTTCAGACTGAGCGACGATGCCACGGTGACGCGGCTATCTTTACTGAGCTCGCCTTCCAGGCGCCACTGACCCGCCTGAGGGTTCGGAACCTTGATGAGATCGTAGCGAGACTCGCCGCGCCACTCCGCCCCTTGCGGTGGTTCCTCGGCAGAATAGCGGCGGCCATCCGGCGCGATGAGCGTAATCGGCTCCTCGCCACGGAACAGCAGCGCGGTGAAGCCGCTTAGTCCCGGCTCGATAAGAAAACGCTGATCGGTAACCGGCACTCGGTCGCTGGGAAAGACCCGATCGACAATGTCGAGGAAGGCACCCAGCAGGTCATCCGGCGCGATGACGAGCGCGGACAGCCCGCCGGTCATCTGTGCAAGTCGCTCCACCAGATCGAAGTCGGCCTCAGCCGAGAAGGCAATGGCATGGACCACGACGCCTTCGTCGGCCAGGCGAGGCCCAAGCTCTTCGAGCAGACCCGCACGGGATGCCTCGTCAATGGCTGGCTTGCTGCCTCGCCAGGCGGGCAGGTCGATCTTGCCGTCGGTGAGCAACACCAGATGCAGCCGCGCCTCTGCGGGCACAGCGGCTCGGTACCTGGCTGCCTCGTAGACGGCAGATTCGATATCGGTGAACTGCTCATAATCGACCAGCCGCGGGGCCAAAGCCCTGGCGCGATCGCGCCATTCGATGTTGACCTGCATCGGCGGCAACGGATTGGCCACCCGCTCACCGAAGGTCCAGACCCCTGCCCGAGCATTGTTGGGGACCATGGCCGCGAGTAGCTCCAACGCCTCGGCAGCAAGCTGGTCGGGGTCGTTGTACCGCATACTGCCGGATACATCGAAGATGACCCTGACTTCGGGCCGTTCCTCGATCGGTGCGGCAATGAGATGACTCGACACGACGAGACACCCGGCCAATCCAAGCAGCCAGTGCCATATCTTGATGCGCTCCCTCCCCATCGGGGCTCCCTAGCCGAGCTTCGGCTCCCGGCGCTTGCGCTGCGCATGCGGTTGTGCACCGGCATGGCCGTCACGCCTTCTGTTATTGTCCTGCTTCCTGCCCTTTCCTGCGTCCTGTTGTCTTTCCCTTGTACCCTTCGCGGGCGCATCGTCCGCCCGGAACCGCCATACCTGCAAGATGCCGATGGCCAAGCCCAGCAGGGCACCGGCAGTCACCAGCAGAGCTGCAGATATCATTACCGAAGCGTTGCGCTCGAGAAAAGCCACGGCTGCCACCACCACTGCCGGCGCCATGCCGGTATAGTACTCCCCTTCCACCAGGGGCAGACGAAAACGCGTCGGCATCAATAGAACGCCGGCCACCGCCCAGGTAATGGGAAGTCGCAGCACACGTGGAAGGAAAGCCAGCCCCAGATAGCCTGCGATCAGCACGACCAGCGACAAACCCAGATAGGTCAGCCATAGTAGGGACATCGAATCGGATGTCAGCATCGATACCTCGTGGTTGCATTAACGCCCCGCCGCATGACGGATCGTACGAATTGAAAGTCATCTCGAGTATGGTACACCCGACCCAATGAAAGCACAGCCGCCTCATCGTTCTTCTTCTGTTCCAGCTCATGGCTCCCAGCCACCCGCCGCCTCTTCACCGGTCGAGCGGTTTCGGCGTACCGAGGACCCGCAATGGCACTGGCTGGAAGATCGCGACGACCTGCAGGTCAGCGCCTTTCTGGAAGCGGCCAATGCGGAATTCAAGCAGTGGATGGCACCGCTGGAGAGCCTGACCGAGCGGCTCTATCACAGCCATCTTGCACGGCGCGAGCTGGCAGTCAAAGGCCTACCCACCGCGTTGGACCACTTCACCTACTGGAGCGAGACGGCAGCCCATGCCGACTATCCCATCTGGTGGCGACACCGCAATGGCGAAAGCACACAGGCCACACCGTTTCTCGATCTTCAGGCACGCGCCGGGGAAGAGCACTACCTGGAAATGGGTGACATGGCTCTTTCGCCGGACGAAAACTGGCTGGCATGGACCGAGGACACCAGCGGGGACGAGCGCTTCTCGCTCTATCTCAAGGCGCTACCCGACGGCGAACCTCGGTTGCTGCTGGAAGATATCGGCCCGGAGCTGACCTGGGCCGAGGACAACACCACGCTGTTGTTCACGCGCTACGATGCCACGCAGCGGCCGGACAGCATCTGGCGACTGCCGCTCAGCCAGGGCAAGGCCGGAGAAGCGGCACTGGTGCTACGCGAAGACGACCCCGAGTTCTGGCTCGGGCTCGGCAAGACGCGATCACGCCAGTGGCTGGTACTTGAGAGCGCTTCAAAGGATACCAGCGAGTGCTATCTACTGCCGGCTCTGGCGCCGGAACAGCCCCCACGTTGTTTTCGCCCGCGAGAGAAAGGGGTGGAGTATGGGTTGGAGCATCGTCCCGGCCACTTCTACGTGCTGCACAACCGCAACGCAGCGCACTTTCGGCTGGATAGAGTGAACGAGGACGATCTCGAGTCGCCGTGGCAACCGCTCATCGGGCACCGCGAAGACACCACGCTCGAGGACGTGGAGGCTTTCGCCTGGGGCCTGGCCATTTCCGAGCGTGACCACCACGAAGCCCAGGTACGAGTGCGTATCGTCGAACTCGATGACGACCACGCCATCCTTCGCGACGAGCGCCTGCCGCTCCCCGAATCGCCTTGCAGCCTGATGCTGGGTGACATGCCCCACTTCGACAGCCGTCAACTTCGCCTGCGCGAGGAATCCTTCGTGATGCCGGTCCGCTGGCTAGCGCACGATCTCGATAGCGGAGAGCGACAGGTGCTCAAGTCTCAGCCCATTCACGGCAGTCTCCAGCCTGAGGATCTTTACTGCGAGAGGATCTGGGCGCGCGCTCATGATGGCGAACGGATTCCGGTTTCGGTAGTGATGCGCGCCGATCTGGTCGGACGCCCTTTGCCCACTCTGCTCTATGGCTATGGGGCCTATGGAGAAGTGCTGGATCCCTGGTTTTCGGTAGCCAGACTTGAACTGCTCGAGCGCGGTATCGCCTTTGCCGTCGCCCATGTTCGGGGAGGCGGCGACCGGGGGGAGCCCTGGTACCTGGCGGGCAAGCTCGAACACAAGGAAAACAGCTTTCGCGACTTCCTGGCCGCGCGCAATGCCCTGGTGGAAAAGGGCCTCAGCGACGGCGAACGGATTGCCGCCTATGGCGCCAGTGCAGGGGGGCTGCTGGTCGGCGCCAGCCTCAACCTGGCTCCGGAAGCCTTCTGCGCCGCGGTGCTCGATGTACCTTTCGTCGACGTGCTGCGTACCATGGAGAATCCCGACCTGCCGCTGACCACCGCCGAGTACACCGAGTGGGGCAATCCCGACGAAGCCGATGCGCGCAAGCGTATCCGCGCCTACTCACCGCTGGACAATCTTTCGCCTCAACCCTACCCCACGCTGTTCCTGCAAGGGAGCTGGCACGACTCTCGGGTGCCTTACTGGGAACCGGCCAAGCTCTATGCCCGGCTCAGGGAGATGGGGACCGCACGCGGCCCGGTGCTGCTGCGGACCGACATGGCTGCCGGTCACGGTGGTGCATCGGGCCGTTTCAAGGCCTGGCACGACAATGCGCGTCAGGATGCCTTCATACTATGGGCGTTGGGACGTACCGAAAGAGAGGCATGAGACCCACAAAGCAACGACCCGGCGCCGGCCGGGTCTCGTCGTTCGGGGTTGCTTCAACCGTCAATCGGCAGAATGGCGATGATGTGGTCTTCGAGCTCTTCCTCGGTGACGTCTCGCTGGGAAATGGCGAAGCTGCGTACGCTGATCCCCTTGCGATGAACACGCTCCGGGTCACCGGAAATCAGCGGGTGCCAGCCGGCCAGCCGGCGCCCCTCTGCAACACGACGATAGGCGCAGGATTTGGGAAGCCAGCGAAACTCATCGACTCGCTGAGGTGTCAGGCGCGCACAGTCCGGCACCAGAGCCTGGCGGTTGGGGTAGTCGCTACAGCGGCAGCTATGGATATCCAGTAGCTCGCAGGCGACACCCAGCACGGCAAGATCCCCGCTCTCGTCATCCTGAAACTTGAGCAGGCAGCACTGGCCGCAGCCGTCGCACAGCGCTTCCCACTCTTCGGCGGTGAGCTCTTCGAGGTCGAAGCGCTCCCAGAACAGTTCACGCATTCAATAGCGTGCCTCGGTTGGCGTTCGATACAAATCCAGCAAATACTCATCCTTGGCCGGCGGCATCTGCAGATAGAATCCCTTTTCGCGAATCGCAGCCATCACATCGACGACGTTGACGCGCGCCAGGGTCTTTTCCGGCGTCAGGATCAAAGTCATGGTCGGCACCGGTTTGCCGAATCGTTCGAGCAGCGCCTCTGGCACCTTGGCAAGACCTTGTCGCTTGTCGACATAGATATACATTTCGTCCTTGCGCGGACTCTTGTATATCTGGCACAGCAGCTTGTTGCCTTGCATGCGATCGTCAGTCATGACGCCTGCACCTCTTCCAGAGCTTGCTTCAGGGGGGCCGCGAGGCTCTCTCCGCGCCAACCCTGCGGCAGGGGTAACGGATCGGCAACCAGATCGGCGGCGATCAGCGCCTCGAGATCGCGCCGGCGCATGAGCACCTCAGGCGCCAGGCCCAACTGCTCGGCGCACTGATTGACGACTTGCTTGAGGGCCTTCATGCGTCGCTTGTAGTCAGGCGCCAGCGGCGAAGGCTGGGGCGGCGGCAATTTCTCCGCTTCGCACT
>NZ_JBYCKL010000118.1:0-3254 GCF_057473365.1 Halomonas sp. TH-94 | reverse complement strand
TCGGTGGCGGAGAGGCTGCCGTCGCGGCTGGCGAAGCGCACCGAGAGCTCGAAGGGGGCGGAGAGTCGTTCCCGATGGGTGAACTCGATGACGGCCAAGTCCTCTGCCCCGGTCAAGGACAGAGTGAAGTGCAATCCGGTGGCCTTGGCCATGTCGCCTCCCTGCGGCTGAAACTATCGTGTTATTGGTATGTGAGCAATTGTGCGCGGTTTGTCGCGCGAAAAGCATACCAATCGCAGGCAGGCGTATCTGTGGCGCTTCGCCGATAGATGCGTAGGAAATATCCTACAAAGGAGACTAAGAAACTCTTCAGTCGACCGAATCGTTCATCACGGCCTAGCGCTGTCGGTAAAGTCCTTAGCTGACAAGAACAAAAAACCCCTGAGTCAGTAGGCTGGCTCAGGGGCTGGAGGTTCGGAAGATCGAGGTGGGGGTTGCTCGCTATTCCAAGTGAGCGTTCATACTCCGTCAAAGCGCCAGATACCACGGCGGTAACTACACTGCATACAGTGCTCTGAAATCCAACAACGAGGCATGGACAAACCGTGCGAGGGGGTCATATGGCTGACACCACGCCTGATATCCAAATCATCAAGGACAACATGCGCAAGACCTGGATGGCTGGCGATTTCGGTGAAGTCGCCAAGTTCATTCAGCACCACGCCGACGACTTTATTGCCAACCGCCACATAACGCCCGGCCTGCAACTGCTCGATGTCGCCTGCGGCACGGGGAATCTGTCGATACCCGCGGCCCGCGCCGGAGCATCGGTCACCGGCATCGATATCGCCGACAACCTGATCGAACAGGCACGCACTCGCGCACGCACCGAGGGCCTGGACATCAACTTCGAGGTCGGCGATGCCGAGAACCTCGCGCAGCCCGATGCCGCCTTCGATATGGTACTGAGCATGTACGGTGCCATGTTCGCTCCGCGCCCCGCTTTCGCAGCCGCCGAGATGGTGCGGGTGTGCCGCCCCGGGGGTACCATCGCGATGGCCAACTGGATGCCCGAATCCTTCATCGGTGAAATGTTCAAGGTTGTCGGTCGTCACGTACCGCCACCGGAAGGTGTGCCCTCACCCGCGCTCTGGGGGGACGCCGCCACGGTACGCCAACGCCTGCAAGACGGCATCGCCGAACTGCGCACCTCACCGGTCACCGTCACCCTTGAGTACCCATTTTCGGTCCCCGAGGTGGTGGAGTTTCACCGGCTGTTCTTCGGCCCCATCGAGCGCGCCTGGGCCCGGCTGGAGAACGACGAGTGCGAGGCGCTGCGTCGCGATCTGGAGGCCCACTGGAGCCGGTACAACGAAGCCACCGACGGCAGCACTCGAGTTAAGGCTCAGTATCTGGAGGTTGTGGCCACAAGGGCGGCGAGAAGCTGATACCTGCTACACCGGACCCCAACGGATCACTTCGGTATCACCTCATCTCACCCCCTTGGTTGCGACGTGTTCATGGTGGATCCTTGAGCCAACAACAACTTGGGGAGCCTCATCATGGACCATGCACCGCTGCGGGTCGCTATCATTGGCGGCGGGGTTTCCGGCCTCTCGCTGGCCTATTACCTGCAAAAGTCCGTCGAGCAAGAGCTTGGAAAAAAACAGCTCGACGGCGAGGTCCGGCAGATCGAGGTCACCATTTTCGAACGCAAGGCTACCCTGGGCGGCAATGCCGAGACGGTGTGGGTCGACCTGGGCAACCGGCGCCTGCCGGGCAAGCCCGAAACGCCCTATTGCCGCTGGGCCGATCTGGGGGTCAATGACGTCAATCTGGCCACCTACCACCGCCTGCGCACCATACTCGCCGAGATAGGCGAGCTGGAACGCATGAAGCCGCTGGAGAATACCGAGTGCTATTTCAGCCGCGACGGCAGCATCGCGCTCACCGACGATAGGGATCTGGTCCGCGGCGTCAGCGACCCGGCCCATGAGCTGAGCCTGGTCGATGGGGGCAGGCTGGCGATATTGATCGCCGTGATACACCGCAGCGCCATCGAACTGGTGGAGAGCCGGCGCATTACGCCGCGCTATACGGTGGACGACTTCTTCGATGGCTGCGTGGCCGCGCCCTTCGAGATGCTGGGCGAGGCGGCGGAGCGGTTGAGTGCCGGCATCGACTGGGAAGACCCCGCGCTGCCGGGGCGGCTGGAGCGTATTCGCCACAGCATCTACTACCCCCGCATCTCGGCCATGTACTTCGCCGACGACCGCGGCCCGGGGGGTATGCCGCTACAGGCGCCCTTCGAGTATTACCGCATTCAGGAAGGCGGCTCGCCGCCGGACCGTCGCTACTTCGAGCACGGTGCCCAGCACTGGCTGGAAGCCCTGGCGGCCCATATCACCAACCCGAATACGCCGGGTGCCCGGGTTCAGATACTGCGCGGCATCGAGGTCGAGGCCAGCCTCTCGACCCAGGGCGTGACGCTGACGGAGCGTGATCCCGGCGAACGCCGCTGGGAGGCCGACCTGCTGATCATGGCCACCCACGCCGAAGACGCCCTGCCACTGCTGACCTTCGGCGATGGCCTGAGCGAGACCCAGCGTGAGCTGCAGCATATTCTCGGCAAGGTGCGCTACACCCGCAGCTACGGCGTCTGCCACACCTCCGCCGCCCGCCTGCCGCCCAATCGTAACCTGTGGCGCACCTACAACATCGAAGTGCGTGACCCCGAAGACACCTTCACCCCCTACCGCATCGACTACGTGGCGAATCGTCACCAGAACGATGCCGAGAACCCCACCTACGACCGGGCGGGCCTGCCGCAGTTCTTCGTCTCCCTGGTGGATGACCTGAACCGCATTCCCCGCAGTGAGATGCTAGAACGCCGCCATTCACCCCTGCATGCGCCCGCAGCGCTGGCCGCCTCCGCGCCCGGCCAGGCAGGCTACCGCGACCGGCTGCCGCCCATGGAGAGTGCCCTGGAAGCCAAGGCCTGGACCCTGTTCAAGCACAACGTGCTGGATGCCGAGTGCCTGGAGGCACAAGTGGAGATGGAGCGCTACAACCAGACCACCGCCCGCGGGAGATACGAGGGCCGGCAGGACGTGTGCCCGCTGCTGTTCGCCGGCGGTTGGACCCGCGGTGCCGGCCTGCAGGAGCAGTGCCTGGAACAGTCGGCGCATCTCGTCGCCCTGCTGCTGGCGGCACCGGAGCGCCGGGCCGACCCCCTGCGCTTAGCCACGCCTGTTAGCCAGGCAGGGCAGTGTCATCTTCAAGCCGGCAGCCTCACCCTGCTGCCAGCAAGCCTG
>NZ_JBYCKL010000117.1:0-8594 GCF_057473365.1 Halomonas sp. TH-94 | reverse complement strand
GTACGAGTGGTGGGAATCTCCCGAGGTTCATACGCTGGCTCTGACCATCGGCCGCTACCTGCTGATAGCGCTGGGGATCCTGCTGGGCTACCTGCTGGTACTGCGTCCGCTCATCAAGCGTCATACGCAACAGCCCGTACTGGCAAGCGCACCGGGCACCGGCCTGCAGGTTCGCCTGGGTGACGACGGTGAACCGGCCGAAGGTGAGCTGCAGGCGGCAGGTGAAGACGACGACCTTCAGCCGTACCAGAAGCCGAAGCGCAAGCGCCGCTCTTCCGCCTACGAAGACCATCTCGCCGACCTGCGCGAATTGGCTCAGGAAGATCCCCGCATGATTGCCATGATCGTTCGCAGCTGGATGAGCAAGAATGACTAGTGCCAAGACCATTACCGGCCTGCGCCGCAGCGCCATCCTGATGCTGGCCTTGGATGAGGACAGCGCAGCAGAGGTGTTCAAGTTTCTGAGTCCCAAAGAGATTCAGCAGCTGAGCATGGAAATGTCCGAGATGGCACAGGTATCCCACGAGGACATGCAGCAGGTGCTGCTGGAGTTCCACCGTGAGACCGAAGAGTTCATCGCGCTGAACCTTAACTCCAGCGATCATATCCGTTCGGTGCTGACCAAGGCTTTGGGCAGCGAGCGCGCTACCAGCCTGATCGAGGACATCCTGGAGTCTACCGGCTCCAGCAGCGGTATCGACTCGCTGAACCTGATGGAAGCCTCGATGGTGGCCGAGCTGATCCGCGATGAGCACCCACAGATCATCGCCACGATCCTGGTCCATCTGGAGCGTCATCAGGCCGCCGATATTCTGGAGCTATTCGACGACAAGCTGCGCAACGACGTGGTCCTGCGTATCGCTACCTTCAGCGGTGTGCAGCCCGCAGCGCTGCAGGAACTGACCGAAGTCCTTTCGGGAATGCTCGATGGCCAGAACCTCAAGCGCAGCAAGATGGGCGGCGTGAGAACTGCCGCCGAGATCCTCAACCTGATGAATTCTTCGCTGGAAGAGACAGCCATCGAGACGGTGCGCGCTCACAGCGAAGACCTGGCCCAGAAGATCATCGACGAGATGTTCCTGTTCGAGAACCTCATGGACCTGGACGACCGCAGCATCCAGCTGGTGCTCAAGGAGATCGACACCAATTCACTGGTGGTGGCACTCAAGGGCGCCCCCGAGGCCCTCATGGAGAAATTCCTGCGCAACATGTCGCGGCGGGCCGCCGATCTCATGCGCGAGGACATGGAAGCCCGTGGGCCGATTCGCGTCTCCCAGGTGGAGGCCGAACAGAAATCCGTGCTTCAGGTGGTGCGTCGACTGGCAGACTCCGGCGAGATCGTGTTGAGCGGTGGAGACGACACCTATGTCTGAGCGCTCCTCCGGTTCTTCCGAACGCCATGCCCCCTGGCGGCGGTGGCAGATGGGCGAACTGGAGTCCGAGCGCACCGAAGAAGGCCAGCGCCCGGCCCAGGACCCCGTCGTGGAAGCCAGGCGCCGCGAAGCTTTCCAGCGCCAGGCGGAGCTGAAGGCGCTGCGCGAGAAGGTCATGCAGGAAGCCCGTGATGAAGGTTATCGGGCGGGCTTCGAAGAGGGACGCCAAGCAGGCCATGCCCAAGGGCTGGAAGAGGGTCGCGCCGAGGCAGAGGTTGAGTTGAAGCGCAAGATCGGCGAAATCGCCGCTCCCCTCAAGCCTCTCGCCGAGCAGTTCAATACCGCGCTCGAACTGCTTGACGAAGAAGTTGCCAACGACCTGGTCGAGCTGGCCCTCGCCACAGGCCACCAGTTGGCCGGTGAAGCCCTGAAGGCGCGTCCACGCCAGGTGCTCGAGCTGATCAAGGGGCTGCTGCACACGGAACCCCCCTTACTGGGGCAACAGCGTCTGTGGTTGCACCCGCTCGATCACAAGCTGGTCGAGGAGCACCTGGGAGCCGAACTGGGAGCGGCAGGCTGGAAACTGCAGCCCGACGCCCAGCTCACACGCGGTGGCTGCCGGGTCACCAGCGCCAATGGCGAACTGGACGCGACCTGGGAAAGCCGCTGGCAAGCGGTGAGAGCACAAATCAGGCGACGCCGCTCGACTAACGCAGACGGCAATGACGAAGAGTAGAGACCGGGAAATGACTGAAGCGGCAGCACCGACCACCAATACGCATCACGCACGCTGGCAGCAGACGCTGCGACACGTGCGTGCGCGCGTGGAAACGGTGCCTGGCTATCGCAACAGCGGCCGCGTACTGCGCGCCACCGGCATGGTGATCGAAGCGGTTGGCCTGCGCGTTGCACTGGGCAATGCCTGTCGCATCGAACTGTTGGCTCCGGGTGGCAACGAACCGCCTCGTTTCGCAGAAGCGGAGGTGGTCGGTTTCAACGGCGAACGACTGCTGTTGATGCCGCTGACCGAGATTACCGGACTGATGCCTGGTGCTCGCGTATTTCCGCTGGGCGACGGCCCGGACCATGCCGCACGTCGCTTCCCGCTGGGAGAAACGCTGCTGGGACGCGTCGTCGATGGCAACGGCGAGCCCCTTGATGGGCTGGGACCGCTGGACGAAGCGCCGCGCGCCCCGCTGACCACCCCTCCGCTCAATCCACTCAAGCGCGCTCCGATCGACGAGCAGATCGACGTGGGCATTCGCGCCATCAATGCGCTGCTCAGCGTCGGGCGCGGCCAGCGCATGGGGCTCTTCGCAGGTTCCGGCGTCGGAAAATCGGTTCTGCTGGGCATGATGGCCCGCTATACCGGCGCCGAGGTCATCGTGGTAGGCCTTATCGGCGAACGGGGTCGTGAAGTCCAGGATTTCATCGACAACATCCTCGGACCCGAAGGCCGGCGACGGGCCGTGGTGGTGGCTGCACCCGCCGATACCTCACCCTTGCAGCGCCTGCAAGGGGCCGCTTATGCCACGCGTCTGGCCGAAGGCTTCCGCGATCAGGGCAAGAACGTGCTGCTGATCATGGACTCTCTGACCCGCTACGCCATGGCGCAGCGCGAAATCGCCCTGGCCATCGGTGAACCACCGGCCACCAAGGGCTATCCGCCTTCGGTATTCGCCAAGATCCCGAGCCTGGTGGAACGTGCCGGCAACGCCGAGCGCGGCCGCGGTTCGATCACGGCTTTTTATACGGTATTGACCGAAGGCGACGATCAGCAGGACCCCATTGCCGATTCGGCGCGCGCCATCCTCGATGGCCACATCGTGCTATCGCGCACCCTGGCCGAAGCCGGTCACTACCCGGCCATCGATATCGAGGCCTCGATCAGCCGCGTGATGACCCACATCATCGACGACCAGCAGCTGAGCATGACTCAAGGGTTCAAGCGCCTGTTCTCACGCTACCAGCGCAATCGCGACCTGATCAGCGTGGGGGCCTACAGCCCGGGTCACGACCCCCAACTGGACGAAGCCGTACAGCGTTACCCGCAGCTGGAGCACTTTCTCCAGCAGGGCATGAACGAGAACGCCTCGATCGAGGCTTCCAGACAGGTTCTGGCCGAGACACTAGGAGTCAGACAATGAGTGCATCGTCACAACTTGCCATGCTGAGCGACCTTGCCCGTGATGCCCGCGATCAAGCGGGTCAGCTACTGGCGGGCGAGCGTCAGAACGAACGCCAGGTCGCCGCCCAGCTCGAGTCGCTCAATCGTTATCGGCTCGAATATGCCGAGCGCTTGCAGCAGGCCATGCACGAAGGTATCGACCCGGCCAGCATGCACAATTATCAACAGTTTCTGGCCTCTCTGGATGCCGCCCTGCAGAGGGCGAGGCAGGCCTTGGATGCCCAGCAGCAGCGCGTACAGCAAAGCCAGCAGCATTGGCAGCAGGAACAGAAACGGCTTTCCGCCTTCGATACGCTGGTATCGCGGCGCGATGCCGAACGGCAGCGCCAGGAGGCACGCCGCGACCAACGTACCAGTGACGAGATGGCAGCCGGACGGCTACTACGCCAACGTACCGACAACTCATTGTGAGCCGGTGAGGAAAAATTAATGAATATTCAGATGTTGCTGTCCGCTCTGCCCAACCAGCTCTCCGGCAAACCAGACGCCGGCGCCGCTCCGGGTCATTTCGCCATGGCGATGAACCAGGCGAACGGTATCTCTCAACTCGGCGGCAGCGCCCTGCCCGCCCAGCCGCTCGACATGATGCAGGATGGTCTGCCTCCGACCATGGCGGCGCATCAGGCACTGCTGCAAGCGCTGCATGCCAATGTCGAGCATGGCGTCGACGGCGAGAGCGCCCAGGCCGAAATCCAGGCGCAGCTCAATGAGATCATGGCGCGCCTTTCCCTCATCGACTCAAGCTTCTCCCTGGAGCATGAAGCCGACGCTAACGTCGCATCAGTGCCCCTGACCGATACCGACCTGAAGATCTTGAGTGACACCAAAGCCGCAGAAGATGCCGAGCTACACGCATCCGCTCTGGTGGCCGCTGCCGTGGCAGCGCCGGGGAATAGCGGTGAAATGCGTATGCCGCACACCGATGCCGCGCCCCTCGCCACTGCCGGCCAGACCGCAGGAGCCCAGAACCAAGCCGCTTTGTCGACCGCACTGCCCCAGACCAACATGGCTGCCGAGCGGGGAATCGCCGAGACTGCCGAGCCCCCGACTCGCTCTACTCAAGCAGCGGATTTCGGCGCGGCCTTGGCTCGTGCGCCCCAGCCCAACGGCGAATTGCGCACACTGACTCAGGAAGCGCCCCGCGTTGGCTTCGTGCCGGAAACCACGCCCATGGCACAGACCGCTACAGGCGCTGCTACTCACGTCAATCCCGCACTGCCGACTGGCATGCCCAGCCAAGCCAGCCTCAGCGCACCGGTGCATAGCCCCGCCTGGTCCGGCCAACTGGGTCAGCAGATGGTGCAGTTCGCACGGCTCGGGGGTGAACAGCAAGTCGAAATGCGCTTGAACCCCGCCGAGCTGGGTCCGCTCTCCATCACGCTCAAGATGACCGAACAGGGTGCTCAGGCCCAGTTCCTGGCCGCACATGCCCAAGTTCGTCAGGTGCTGGAACAGGCCATTCCCCAGCTTCGCGAGGCTCTGGCTGAGCAAGGTATTACGCTGGGTGAAACATCGGTAGGCGAGCAGCGTCGCCAGGATGCTCAGGCCTTCGCCAACGGTAACGGCGGAAAAGGCCAGGCTGGCGCCGATTCGAACAAGAGTGACGACGCGCTGGTAGCCGACGAGGGTGCCACTAATGTCAGCGCCGTAACGCTACCGCTGGATGGACGCGTCAACCTGTACGCCTGAGACAAAAAGCCAAGATAAGCCCATTCGCACGGCTTGTTCCTGTCATCACCGGCCGTGCAGACAGGCATAATTCTTCCAATAGCTGGTCAACATACGAAAGGCAAGGCAATGGCAAAATCGACGGGTGGCTCCTCCAAGCTCCTGTGGTTGATGATACTGCTGGTACTGCTCTCTACGGCAGCGGCAGGAGCAGCCATCTACATGGTAATGAGCGAACGCGACGGTAGCGGCGAAGGCAATGCCCAGACGCAGCAGCTTCAGCGTCAGGCCCCGATCTTCGTCAAGATCGATCCTTTTACGGTCAATCTTGCCGACGACAACTTTGGCTCGCGGCTACTCTACACCGGTATTTCGCTGAAGGTCGGCAACAACGAGACGCGCGAGATACTCACCGAACATATGCCCCAGGTACGCAGTCGCCTGCTGATGCTGTTCTCAGGCAAACAGGCGAATGAGCTGACCACACCGGAAGGCAAGCGTCGCCTCGGCGAAGAAGTCATCGCCGTACTGTCTGAGCCGCTATCCCAGCCTCAGCCGTCCCTGGAGATCCGGGACGTGCTGTTCACCGAGTTCATCGTGCAATAACCGGGTGCCCTTGCCACCATGTCCCAAGACGATCTGCTGTCACAGGATGAGATAGACGCCCTTCTCAAGGGCGTCAGCGGCGACGACGAGCCCGTTGCTCGAAACGACGGTGAAACCCGCGTACGTCCGTATGACCCAGCGACCCAGCACCGCGTCATCCGCGAGCGCTTGCAGGCGCTGGATATCATCAATGAGCGCTTTGCACGTCACTTTCGCATGGGGCTGTTCAACTTGCTGCGGCGCAGTGCCGATATCACCATCGATTCGGTGCGCTATCTGAGCTACAGCGAGTTTTCGCGTAATGTGCCGGTGCCGACCAATATCAACATCATCGGCATGAAGCCGCTGCGTGGCTCAGCGCTGATCGTATTTCCGCCGAACCTGGTGTTCATGGTGGTCGACAATCTGTTCGGTGGCGACGGGCGCTTCCTGACAAAATCGGAAGGTCGCGAATTCACCAATACCGAACAGCGCATCATTCAGCGCCTGCTGAATCTTGCCATCGAAGCCTACGAAGAGTCGTGGAAATCCGTCTTCCCACTGCAGATCAGTTACCTGCGATCCGAAATGCAGTCGAAGTTCGCCAATATCACCAACTCTCCCAACGAGATCGTGGTGAATACGAACTTCAACATCGAGGTGGGCAATCTGACCAGCAGCTTTCAGATCTGCATACCGTATTCAATGGTCGAACCGCTGCGCGATCTGTTGGCCAATCCGCTGAGCGATGGCCACCATGACCAGGACGGCTCCTGGACCAAGCGCATGGCCGGCGAACTCCGCCGCTCCGAAGTGGAGTTGATCGCCAATTTTGCCGATATTCCTACCCGAATCGCCCATGTGATGGCGCTGAAGGTTGGCGACGTACTACCGCTGGAACTTCCCGATACCGTTACTGCCAGCGTCGACGGCGTGCCCGTCATGGAGTGCGATTACGGTAGCCAGCACGAGCAGCGCGCGCTGCGTGTCATCCGCATCATCGATCATGGTGCACAGAACCCGGTGTCGAAGGACGCCTTCATCAAGGGCGCAGCGCCTCAAGCCAAGGACTCAAAGCATGACTGATCCCAAGAAACCCGATCAGAACGTTTCCGACGACGACTGGGCCTCCGCCATGTCCGAACAGGATGATACCAAACCCGCCGACGACGATCCCTGGGCCGAAGCCATGGCCGAGCAGGAAGCGGCCGAGGCGTCCGGCAGCACTAAGGACGATGATCCCTGGGCCGACGCCTTGGCCGAACAGGAAGCGTTCGAGACGTCCGCCGAAGAGGCACCGGTAGCCAGTGCTCCCGCTTCCGCTCCCAAGTCGGCCGGTGACCGGGTATTCCGGCCACTCGACAAGGGCAAGGAGGGCGGCGTGACTCGCGATCTCGAGATGATCATGGACATCCCGGTCAAGCTGACCGTGGAGCTGGGCCGCACCAAGTTGACCATCAAGCAGCTGCTTGAGCTCACCCAGGGCTCGGTGGTGGAACTCGATGGACTCGCCGGCGAGCCGATGGACATTCTGATCAACGGTTACTTGATCGCCCAGGGCGAAGTGGTCGTGGTAGACGACAAGTACGGTATCCGCATCACCGAGATCATCACTCCCTCAGAGCGGGTGCAAAAGCTCAACCGATGAGTAATACGCCTTCTCCCGATACCGGCACCGGGCTCGAAACCCTGGCCGTAGGTGGCGATGCCCTGGTAGGCATGGCCACCTTCGGCAAGACCGTCGCTGCCCTGGCGCTGGTGATTGCGATCATCCTGGTTTGCACCGCCCTTCTGAAACGCTGGAATCCTCAACAGCGAGCAGCAGGCGGGCATCTGCAAGTGATCGGCAGTGCCGCGGTCGGCACACGCGAGCGTGTGGTGATCGTCGACATACAAGGCACCTGGCTGGTTCTCGGGGTTGGCGGCGGTCAAGTCAACAAACTGCATGAGCTGCCAGCGCCCGTGCCGGTGCGAAACGAGACTACCGAGCCTGCCACCGAAGGGGAACGCTTTGCCGTCCGCTTCGCCCGCGCCCTCAAGCAGAATGCCGGCCTGGGTGGTTCCGGGCGAGGAAGACCATGACTCATCGGCTTTTCACGCTGCGCTCGCTGTGCCTGGTTACTCTACTTGCCGTTGCTCTCCTACCACTGGGAGCGCATGCCCAGCAGATACCCGGTATCGTCAGCCAGCCTCTGGACGGCGGCGGTCAGCAGTGGTCGATCCAGCTACAAACACTGCTGCTGCTCAGCTCACTGGCCTTCCTGCCGGCAGCTCTGCTGATGATGACCAGCTTTACGCGCATCATCATCGTGCTCAGCCTGCTGCGTACTGCCATCGGCACCCAGTCCACGCCGCCCAACCAAGTGATGCTCGGCCTCGCCCTGTTTCTTACCTTCTTCGTGATGTCACCGGTCATCGGCATGGTCTATGACACCGCCTGGGTACCGCTGACCGCCGAGGAGATCAACTTCGAGGAATTTTTGCTGCTGGCCCAGGAGCCATTCCGCGAGTTCATGCTGGCCCAGACCCGCGAACCCGACTTGGCACTGTTTGCACGTCTGGCAGATGTCGGTCCAATGCAAGGTCCTGAAGACGTCCCCCTACGGATTCTGGTACCGGCATTCGTCACCAGTGAGCTCAAGACGGCTTTCCAGATCGGCTTCACCATCTTCATTCCGTTTTTGATCATCGATCTGGTGGTTGCCAGTACGTTGATGTCGCTGGGCATGATGATGGTGCCACCGGCCACCATCTCGCTGCCGTTCAAGCTGATGCTGTTC
>NZ_JBYCKL010000116.1:0-1517 GCF_057473365.1 Halomonas sp. TH-94 | reverse complement strand
TTCGTACCTACAAGGAAGAGCACGCTATCGACCTGCTGGTGATGGGGGCCTACGGCCACTCGCGCATCCGCCATCTGCTGGTGGGTAGCACCACCACCGACATGCTGCGCAAGAGCCAAGTGCCGATTCTGCTTCTGCGCTGAAATTTACCCCTGCCGGCCCTTCATGCGTGAAGCGTGCCGGCTTTTGATGGACTTGATGGAAAGGAAAAAGTATGTCCAGCAAGATCTTCTGTATCGCCAGCTTCAAGCCCAAGCCAGGCAGGGAAGAAGCCCTGTTCAAAGCACTGCAGGCATTGGAGCCTAATACGCACCGGGAAGATGGTTGCCTGCAGTACACGGTGACCCGCCACATCGACCATCCGAATGCGCAAGGTGCCAGCTATCCGATCGTCTTTCACGAGGTCTGGGCCAGCCGCGAAGCGTTCGAGGCGCACTGTAACCGTCGTGAGATCCAGGAGTTCTTCGTCACTCACGTACAGTCACCCGAGGGAGACGTACAGGACGCCAATGTATGCGTCTATACTGATGAGCCCCACGACTTCGATGCACCTCAGTTCTGACCCCGATACCACTTGGTGAAGTGCGAACAGGTCTTACTATGCCCACCTCTCCCTGCTCAGGCGGAAATGGGTCCATAAGCTTCGGCATGAGCTGCCTGAGGACCCTGATATATATGCTCTTCATCGCAGCTCTTGCTCAGGGCAGCTATTATGAAGCGCTATATCACCCGGGCGGCCGATTCTCGGAGCTCGGGTTCACCGAGCTGGCCCAGAGCGTGCTGCTGTTGACGAGCGCCATGCTGCTTCTCTATGTACGCCAAGTGCTGCGTGTGTGGCCAACCATTACGCTGCTGATGTTCGCCTTCGTCTTCAGCTCCTTCATTCGCGAGCAGGACTATTGGCTGGATACCTGGGTGGCCCGGCATACCTGGAAGGTGCTGGTGGCGTTGATCATCGTGCCGAGTCTGTACTGGGTAATAAAGGAGCGCCGACGATTTATCGAAGAGTTTGCCTGGTACGGCAACAGCTTTTCCTTTGGCTTGTTCGCCGCTGGCGTATTGGTGACTTATGTTTTCTCCCGTCTCTATGGCCGTCAGAGCTTTTGGATGGCCGTTCTGGAGGAAAACTATGTGCGAACCTTCAAAAACGCTGCGGAAGAGGTGGTGGAGTTGCTCGGCTATGGGCTGATATTGATTGCGGTCATCGAATTCGTATTGCTGGCTAGACGTTGGCAGCGTGTTAACGGTAGGGCCTCGTCAGTCAGGCATCAAGCTAACCAGCACCGCTAAAGCGTCTATGGTTTTCTCAGGGTCGATGATTGAAGACAATGATCTGTCACCTGGCCAAGGCTCTTTCTCTGAGGTAGAAACGAAGAGGGAGAATGACGACATACGCCAGCCAGGAAACGACACGATGACCGAACAGGTAATGGCCGCCATCGACGGCTCGCAGTTCTCTACCGGGGTGTGCGACTACGCCGCCTGGGCCAGCCTTGCGCTCGGGGCGCCGCTGACCT